>NZ_BAAHYK010000035.1:0-71276 GCF_054657595.1 Desulfocicer niacini | reverse complement strand
TGGCGGTATAATGCCATTTGGCTCCGCGTCTACGACCCAATATTTGTTGTGTCCGGCAGGACATGCCCGTTATATACAAATTTCTTTCCAAGGCTCTAAAATAATTGAGTTTTCAATTTTAATTGTGGGCGAGTGGTTACTGTTATGTATGTTTTATTTGTCGGCTTCAGAGATCATATCTGAAGAGATCGGAAATATTTTTCCGGCTGCGTCACCAATTTTAAACCGGAAGCGGTTACCAGTCCTTTTAACATTTGAATGAATACATATTGGTGAAATGGAAATAAGCTATACCAGTATAAAAGCCCGATTAATCCTTTGGGCAGAAAACGTGATAGTAAAATAATTTGGCATTTCCCCTTATCCATGTTCTCTATTCTTAGTTCTAAAAGTGCTTGCCCAGGGGCTTTCATTTCAGACAGTAACAGCAGTTTTGATTCAGGCGCTATCTCAAGGACTTTCCAGAAATCAACTGTATCATCAAGCCTGAGCACTTTACTCGAGCCACTTCTGTCGGATAATCCAACACCTCCGGCAAATCTATCGATGATGCCGCGAATCTTCCATAATATATCTGCACCATAATACCCTGTCCGTCCACCGATTTTTTCAATGGATTTCCATAGATCACCAGGAACTCCTTTTACAATCGCCTGATATCCGCAGGAAAAGAGGGTCCCCCCTGAATAGGAAGCATCGCCATAGTGTGACCTTTCAGGGTGTTTGATTTTACTGTCATCAGCCTTGCAGGCGTCGACCTGTTCCTGGATGAGCGGCGCAAGTGCCCTGCGAATTGCTTCAGAACACGAGATCAGGTCCTGGGAAATAATTTGGCTGATGCTGTTTTCTGTGCAAGTAGTTGGAATGCTTAATCCTTCCGCTAAGGGTTGTGCAATGGCGGCAGGAACCGGCGTTACAAGGTGAATCCAAAGTGATGATAACCTCGGTGTTAAGACAGGAACCGGTATCATAAGTGGTTCTGGTAAGTTTGCCTCTTTGGCAAAGATACGGAATAAATCCCGGTATGTCACAACCTCAGACCCACCAATATCGAATGTTTTTCCTTTCGTTTCAGGGTATTCTAAACAGCCTTTTAAGTATCCTAAAACGTTAGTTATGGATATGGGCTGGGTGGGCATACTTACCCATTTAGGCGTGACCATTACAGGCAACCGCTCGGCAAGATATCTTAAGATTTCAAAACTGGCACTGCCTGATCCCAGGATCATGGCAGCTCGAAGAACCGTTGTTGGAACAGGTCCTTCCATGAAAATCTTGCCAACTTCATTTCTGGAAATAAGATGTTTGCTGATATTTTTATGGTTTATGTCTCCAAGGCCGCCTAAATATATAATATGCTCTAATCCCTCCTCTGCCGCTGCTAGAACCATGTTCTTTGCACCAGTTTTGTCTGCATCTCGGTATTTGCTTTTTTGGGAAATCATAGAATGGACAAGATAATAAACAGTTCCGCATCCTTTCGTCGCATTTTTTAGCGACTCTATGTTCTGGATATCTCCTTTAACCAGTTCTACGTTTTCATTTTCCCCCCATGGCCGGTCGGCCATTTTGGGTATGGAGCGCCCCATAGCTTTCACCTTGTAGCCGTCTGCCAATAATAAAGGGATAAGACGGCCAGCAACATAGCCGGTTGCTCCTGTAACTAAAATGGGTTTTGCGTTAATCATCCGGGCTCCCTGAAATAATGTGTTAATTTCATCATCGAGTATCAGATGATCTAAGACGGACAAAATTAAACCAGTAAAGATAAAAAGATAACAGCAGAAAACCACTATCCCTTGCAATGGTGAACATGTTGGCAGGGGTTTTTTCGGAAGAGGTTGAGAAACAACCGCAACTGATGTCCAGACCCCGATGGAGATTATAAAGCAGGACCATGGTAAAGGTAAAGAGCAATACATTGCTGACAATGACAGTGCCCTGCATTAACCACCCGGTGATCAAACAGATTCCCATGAGCAATTCCAGCCAGGGCAATACCAGGGCAGTGATATTCACAAACTCCCCCGGCAGCAGTTGATAATTGTTTACCATGACGGCAAAGGCGTGGGGATGTATAATTTTATCAAAACTGGCATATATAAACACCAAACCCAGTATCCATCGTGCCATGTGGTAGACAATGGTTGTTACAGGGGGGGGCCATTGACGGTTTTCCCGGTGAGATTCTTTGAAGGTGGGAAAAATTTTATCCATCAAGATTGCCTTTTTCTTCCTGGGTTACCGGCATATTTGCCTTTGTCCATGCATCCCATCCCCCGGTCATGACCTTGACGTTAAACCCCATATCCTTAAGGAAAAAAGCCAGATCATGGCTCAGAGAGCAGGATTCACCATCACAATAGGCGATAATAAGGATCTCCGGGTCCATGCGGGGGGCCACGGCCATGAACTGTTCTTGCACATCATGCCATGGCAGATTTAAAGCGCCTTTTATATGGCCTTTATGGAAGTTCGAAGGATCCCTTGCATCCACAAACATGGCCTGTCTGTTTTTATAAAGGGTGATTGCCTGATCCAGATCCAGAGCCATGGTATCGCCATCTGCAGTGGTCAATCGGGACTTGACGGACCAGTCCTGAACCAGGGCAAGGGGGGCGGAGCGAATGCAATTGGTGCCAAGCCCTGCAATGATTGCCATGGAAAAAAGGATTAAAACTTGCAGCATCAGGTTGTTTTTATTTATATGTACATATGAACTTTTCATCTTCAAAATATACTTGCAGGGTTTCCGGGTGTCAATATGAAGCAAAAATTTAAGAAAAAGATTTGCAAACCAGGTTTGTTTCTGATTAAATGTTGGGATGCACAAATTTTGGAATATGATCTGAAATAAGGGGAAACAATTGAGCAGAGAAATCGGAACCAGAGGGCTTGTCATCATCGTCGGTAATTATGGCAGTGGAAAATCGGAAACAGCCGTAAATCTGGCATTTCATCGACGAAGGGCAGGCCTTGACGTAAGTATCGTGGACCTTGATCTGGTGAATCCTTATTTCAGAACCCGGGAGGCCCGGGAATCGTTGACCCGTCAAGGTATTAATGTTGTCCTGCCCGATGAGAAATATATGCATGCGGATCTTCCCATTTTGTCACCAAAGGTGGCCGGCATCATCAAAACCACCTCGGATCTTACCATAGTCGATGCCGGGGGAGATGACGTGGGTGTCACCGTTCTGGCAGCCCTGGCAGACAGTCTGGCCGGAAAATCGGTGCATATGCTCCAAGTGGTTAATCCCCACCGGCCTTTTACGGAAAACGTTGAGGGGTGCCTGAAAATAAAAGGGGAGATTGAAGTCTCCTCAAAGTTGAAGGTCACCGGCTGGGTGAGTAATGCCAATCTCATTGACCACACCACCCCACATGATATTTATAGAGGATATGATTTGGTACAGGAATTGTCCCGTCAGACCGGTATTCCGGTGGAATTTATAACCGCAACCTCTGCATTGATGGATGAACTGGATCTGGAACGGATTCACTGCCCTGTATTACCCATTGAGAGGACGCTGCCTCCCCCTTGGTGGCGGAGCAGTTAACAGGAGAAAGGCGTATGGCTTTTAAACATGTTGTTGACACGGAGAGATGCAAAGGCTGTGGCCTGTGTAAAGACGTCTGTCCCAAAAATGTTCTGGAAATTTCTAAAACGGTAAGTGCCAAGGGATATTTTCCCATATTCCAGGCAAGACCAGAGGATTGCATTCACTGCACATTGTGCTGTGTGATGTGTCCTGATGTGGCCATCACCATTATTGAAACCAGTGACGAAACCCTTGAAAAAACAATGGAGGAAAACTGATGGCCAAGGTATTAATGAAAGGAAATGAAGCAATTGGTGAGGCTGCCATCCGGGCGGGCTGCCTTAATTATTTTGCCTATCCCATTACCCCCCAGTCCGAAGTGGCCGAATATCTTGCCAAGAGACTGCCGGAGGTCAATGGCACCTTTGTCCAGGGAGAGAGTGAAGTGGCGGTGGGCTACATGATTTTTGGTGCAGCTGCCTGTGGGGAACGCGTAATGACAACCTCTTCAAGCCCCGGGGTGAGCCTCATGAGTGAGGCCATCAGCTACATTGCCGGTGCCAGATGTCCTGCGGTATTTGTCAATATCATGCGCGGTGGACCGGGCCTTGGCGGCATTCTCCCCTCCCAGGGTGATTATTTCCAGGCCACCAAGGGTGGTGGACATGGCGATTATCACATGCTGGTCATGGCCCCGGACGGGGTACAGGAGGCTGTGGAAATGACCATGCAGGCCTTTCCCCTGGCGGAAAAATACCGTGGCCCTGTGATGATCATGGGAGATGGTATGATCGGACAGATGATGGAGCCTGTGGAGTTCCCCGAAGATCTTTTTGTCCCCCCCACCAACAAGGATGACTGGGCCACCAACGGCATGGCCACCCGAAAAAGCGACACCAAAAACATTGTAAAATCTCTTTATCTTGATCCCAAGGTGCTCAATGATCATAACCTGCTGTTGAAATCCCAGTATGATCGCATGAAAGAAGAGGAAGTCCGATTTGAGAATTATAACACCGACGGTGATTATGATGCCCTGATTGTCAGCTATGGTACCATGAGCCGGGTGTGCAAAACCGCCATTGATGAAATGAAGAAAAATGGCCTGGAAATAGGCATGGTAAGACCGCAAACCCTGTTTCCATTTCCGGAAAAGGCCATCCATGATGCGGCCTCAAAACCAGGCTGCAAGGTTGTGGTGAGCATTGAGATGAGCATGGGCCAGATGGTGGAAGACGTGGAACGGGTGGTAAAAGGAAAAGTACCCGTTCAATGGTATGGGCAGTGCGGTGGTGAAATACCGACACCCGAGGAAGTCATAGAACACATTAAATCTTTGCTGAACAGTTAAACCGGGGAGTTTAAATATGGGAAAAACATTTTCAAGACCGGAAGCACTTTCCGATGCACATACCCACTATTGCCCCGGGTGTACCCATGGGATCGCCCACAGGCTTGTGGCCGAAGTAATTGATGAGCTGGGTATCAGAAACAGGACCGTGGGTATAGCACCTGTGGGGTGTGCTGTCATGGCATACAACTATTTCAGCTGTGATTTTCAGGAAGCAGCCCACGGCAGAGCCCCTGCCATGGCCACGGGCATGAAGCGGGTAAGGCCTGACCTCATGGTATTTACCTATCAGGGGGATGGCGATCTTGCCAGTATCGGCATGGGAGAAATTGTCCATGCCGCCAACCGTGGAGAAAAGTTCACCACCATTTTTATCAACAACGCCATATATGGCATGACCGGTGGCCAGATGGCCCCCACCACCATGCCGGGCCAACGTGCCACCACGGCTCCCACGGGTCGCGATGTGGAAAAAACCGGCATGCCCATCCGCATGTGTGAGCTGCTTTCAAGCCTTGCCACACCCGGATATATTGAAAGACAGACCCTGCTCAAACCCAAGTATATAAACAAAGCTAAAAAAGCCATTAAAAGAGCCTTTGAGTACCAGGAAGCAAACAAGTGCTTCAGCTTTGTTGAATTGGTCAGCACCTGTCCCACCAACTGGGGAATGACGCCCCAGGATTCATTGAAATGGGCCGAAGAAACCCTGCTCCCTTATTATCCCCTGGGAGAGTTTAAATCTCCTGAATAAACAGGGGAGTCAAGGATTTTTACTGGAAGTCAAATGCCCCTTGTTAAAAAAATGTTTAAATAAACCCATGTTTTTTTGATAAAGAGGATGGTATCTCAAGTAAAAGCCCTGAATGATTGAAATAAAATCTTTCTTAGGAGGCATATATGCAAAAAGAAGTGATGTTTGCAGGGTTTGGTGGGCAGGGCATTTTGCTCAGTGCGAAACTGCTGGCCCATGCAGCCATGAACCAGGGCTCGGAGGTGATGTGGATTCCCTCCTATGGCCCTGAAATGAGAGGGGGGACAGCATATTGTACGGTTATTGTCAGTGACCGTCTCATCGGCTCTCCCATTATTAAAAATCCCACCCATCTGGTGGCCATGAATCGGCCTTCCCTGGAGAAGTTTGCACCGGTGGTAAAACCCAATGGGGTTATCATGATCAACAGCTCCCTTATTCCGGTGAAAAGTGGCCGGGATGATGTGGATGAATTGATTGTACCCGCCAATGATGCGGCCATTGAAGTGGGAAGTGTCCGTTGTGCCAACATCATCGCCGTGGCTGCCTTTGCGGCCCGGAGCAAGATGGTGGATCTTGATATTTTAAGGGAGTGTGTCAAAGAACAGTTTGCTTCCAAGGCAAAGCTGATTCCTTTGAATATGGCTGCCTTTGACAAAGGGCTGGAAATCGCCCTGGGCTGAGTAAGTGCATTACACAGCCAGGGGAATTAATGAATTGACTTTAAAGGGGGTTATATGATTCGACGTGAGATTTCGCTTTTCATGAACAATGTACCCGGTGAACTTGGCAAGCTGACAGCACTATTGAGTGATGCCGGTATCAATGTGGATGCCATCACTATTCAAGATGCGTCAAGTTATATCCAGAACATCTTTGAGGCCAGGGGAAAGTCAATTAAACGACTGGCTTCTGCGGCAAGTTACAGCTCTGTGAAAAGAGATTCCGCAGAGGTTTCCCTTATCCGGATGCTGGTGGATAAGCCAGATGAAGCCGTGGAATTGCTCAATGAGAAAGACTATATCTTTGATACCAAGGATCTCATAGCCATTGAACTGGAAAACATCCCCGGCACCCTTTCCAAGATCACCCGAAAATTTGGGGAAGAAGAAGTCAATATCAACTATGTTTATGGCTCTGTGTCCGACTCCGACGGGAAATGCCTTTTTGTTTTCTGTCCGGAAGATCTGAAGGCCGCTTTAAAGATCTTTGAATCCTTCAGCTGATCTTTAATGTGAACAATAGAAAACGCCCCAGGGACAACCATTTGTGTCCCTGGGGCTTTTTATGTTTTACGGAAGGTGATCCCCATTTTCATTATCCACCCGTCACCATAATTGTACCTGTGAGGTCAGGCTTGTGATCAAGTCCCCCTACTTAAGGTTTGCGTTTATCCTTGAGAATATTATTTGAAATCACAATACGCTGGATTTCAGAGGTTCCCTCATAAATGGTGAATACTCTGGCGTCCCTGTAAAAGCGTTCCACCTCGTAATCCTTTGTAAACCCATACCCGCCATGGAGCTGGATGGCCCGGGCCGTCACCTGGTTGACCATTTCAGAAGCAAAGAGTTTTGCCATGGCTGCCTGGGTGGTGTATTTTTCTTTACGGTCTTTCATGGCAGCGGCGGAGAGAACCAGTTGCCGCGCTGCTTCAATCTGGGTGGCCATGTCTGCAATCTGCCAGCGGATGCCCTGGTGCTTGATGATGGCACAGCCGAACTGTTTTCGATTTTTTCCATATTTCACGGCGGCATCAAAGGCGGCCTGGGCAACCCCCAATGACTGTGCCGCAATGCCGATGCGGCCCCCATCAAGACCTGACATGGCAATCTTAAAGCCGTCGCCTTCCTTTCCCAAAAGACAGGAGGCCGGTACCCGGCAGTTTTCAAAAATCAGGTCCGTGGTGTCCGATGCCCGTAGTCCCATTTTATCTTCCATGTGGCCCACAATGAGGCCCGGGGTTTTTTTGGGCAACAGAAAGGCACTGATGCCTTTGTGCCCAGCACTTTCATCGGTTTTGGCGGTGACAATGACGGCACCTGAATTTTTGCCGGAGGTGATAAAGCGTTTGGTGCCGTTAATGATATAATCATCCCCGTCACGCACCGCAGTGGTGGACTGGCTCACCGGGTCTGATCCGGCATCGGGTTCTGTCAGGGCAAAGGCGCCTATAATTTTACCCGAGGCCAGGGGAATAAGAAATTCTTCTTTCTGGACTTGCGTGCCAAATTTAAGAATACTTTCACAGACAATGGAGTTCTGCACCGACATGACCACAGAGGTGGAGGCGCAGGAGTAGGCGATTTCCGACAGGGCCAGGACATAGGAGATGGTATCTGCTCCCTCCCCGCCGTATTCCGGGGGAATCATCATACCCATCAGGCCCAGCTCTCCCATCTGTTTAAAATTTTTCTTGGGAAATTCCTTTGTTTTGTCGCGCTCGGCGGCTGTGGGAGCAATGACCTTTCTGGAAAATTCCCTGACCATGCTTTGAATCATTAATTGTTCTTCGGTGAGGTTGAATAACATCTGGGTCTCCTTTTCATGGGGATGGACGCAGTCTTGAGTGTTCACATTGTTTTCAAGATCGGCAAACTGAATGGTGGGGCAGTCGGTGTGCATCGTCTTTTATCGGGAGGGGGATCCGCCGACGGCCGGGGTATCAATCTCTGATTTCTTGTTACAACAATTGCCTGGTTAGGGACTATATACCACTACAATAAGCTCTGCATCCGTGTCACCCACGTTGATCAAATCATGTTTGATGGCGGAGTTGAAATGAAGGGAATCACCCGGCCCCAAGCGGTTGACATTGTCACCAACGCTGATTTCCACCTCTCCTTTAAGGACATAGGAGAACTCTTCGCCTTCGTGCTGAAATCCGACACCCTCATGGGCCTGACCGGCCTCAATGGTTATGCGGAAGGCCTTTAAATGTTTATTTTCCGCCCCCGGAGTCAGGGGAGAATAGGCGTAATTATCCGTTCTTTTGGTGTAAGCTTCTTTTCGTTCAGCTTCGGTGTCTTCCTGCTCTTTCAGAAGAAATCCTGAGTCCACACCCAATGCCCGGGATATCTGCAGCAGCGTACCCACGGGGGGGCGTTTTTTCCCTGCTTCCACGGTTTTAATAAATTCTTTGGACAGACCGGTTTCATTGGCCAGAAAATCCAGGGTCAGCTTTTTATCCAGTCGGATCTGCTTGATTCTTTTTCCAATGGGAATCAGTTCATTTTTTGACTTTGCCATCTATGAACTCCTTTTGGCTGTTTGTTAGTTGAACGAGCGCTCAGTCATTAATAATATTAAAAAAAAAGGATGTCAACCCTCACCCCTTCCAAGGGCAGACAAATGTCTGCCCTTGGAACGAACTACACTTTTTCAATCCAGTTTTCCGTATCTTCGGTCAGGCCATACTGAATATGGGTGATGGCATCATTGAATTTTACGGCCAGTTCACCGGGGGTACCGTCGCCGATATTCATGATATCCTTTCCATAACGAATTTCGCCCACCGGAGAGATAACCGCTGCCGTTCCAGAACCAAAGGCTTCTGTGAGGGTCCCATTTTTGTGGGCGGTGACCAGTTCATCAATGCTGATTTTTCGTTCGGATACCTTCATGCCCCATTTTTTCCCCAGCTGAAGAACAGAGTTTCGGGTGATTCCAGGCAGAATACTGCCATTGAGCATGGGGGTAACAAGTTCGTTGTCGATGACAAAAAAGATGTTCATGGCACCCACTTCTTCAATGTATTTTTGCTCCACACCATCCAGCCACAATACCTGATCATAGCCTTCTTTTTTTGCTTTTTCCGAGGCATAAAGGCTTGCCGCATAATTACCGGCGGTTTTATATTCGCCCACACCGCCCCGGACGGCCCGGACATGATCTGTTGAGATCCATATTTTCACCGGCTTGAAACCTGCAGCATAATAGGCACCCACGGGTGAAAGGATGATAAAATACCGGTAGGTATGGGAGGCCCGTACACCAAGGAAGGGATCGGTGGCAAACACCGTGGGTCGAATATAAAGGGAGGTTCCCATGGTTTCAGGAATCCAGTTTTTTTCCACCTTGAGCAGTTCTTTCAGGGATTTAAGGGCAAAAGCCTCATCCACTTCCGGAATGCATAATCCCCGGGCGGAACTGTTCAGGCGTTTGAAATTTTCTTGGGGTCTGAACAGCTGAATGTCACCTGCGGCGGTTTTGTATGCCTTTAATCCTTCAAAAATTGTCTGGCCATAATGAAGGGTCATGGTGGCCGGGGAAATTGAAAAATTGTGCAGGGGCTCAATGCGGGGATTGTGCCAACCTTTTTCCGGATTGTAATCCATGTTAAACATGTGATCTGTGAAAACTGTTCCAAAGCCAAGTGCTGAATCAGCAGGCCTTGTTCCGGGCTTTTCTGTGCGGGTAATGGATATGTCCATTTGTAAATTCTCCCTTGTTTTATATGAGTACGTTACCTTTATTTATCAAATAATATGATAAGTTGAATATATGATCTTGATCCAAGGCCTTTGTCAAGATAATTTGTCTGAAAGGCATTATTAAGTCTGAGACCGGGAAAATGGGAATGCCTTCATTTGACAAATGCCTGTTTGTTTTATAAGTATGAGCGCCATCTTCAAAAATTATAAAAAAGGTGAAATAACAATATCATGACAATTTTAGAAAAAGTAAAAGATAACGGGCTGATCTTTGACGGTGCCATGGGCTCCATGCTCATTGCTGCAGGTCTTAAGGGTGGAAAGGTTTCAGAGCTTTGGAACATTGAAAACCCAGGTGTCATTGAAGAAATCCATAAAGCCTATTTTGATGCAGGTGCCCAGGTGGCCACTGCCAACACTTTTGGTGCATCCCCTTTCAAGCTTAAGAAAATGGGGATAGACGCAGATCCTGAAAACCTCAATGTGGCCGCCGTTGAAATTGCCAGAAAAGCCGCAGGATCGGATCAGTATGTGGCCGGGGACATGGGGCCCCTGGGAGAAATGCTTCAACCGGCAGGGCTGTTGACCGAAGCTGATGCCACCCATCACTACGCGGAACAAGCCGCCTTTCTTGGAAAGGCTGCTGTTGATTTCTTTATTCTTGAAACCTTTTTTGATCTTAACGAGATTCTGGCCGCCATCCGAGGCATTCGTTCTGTTTCAAATCTGCCCATTTTTGCCACCATGACCTTTCAGCAGAAACCCACCGGTTTCTTCACCCTCATGGGAAACAAGCCCGGGGATTGCATGAAGCAGCTGGTGGATGCCGGGGCATCGGTGGTGGGCGCTAACTGCTCCCTTGCAAGTGATTCCATGGTGGATCTGGCAAAAATCATCAGAGACAGTGTTGATCTACCTGTCATGATTCAACCCAATGCCGGTGCCCCCAAGACACTGGGTGACGGGGTTATTTATCCTGAAACCGTGGAGTTTTTTTCCGACAACATCCTTAGCCTTAAAAAAATCGGCATAGATGTGGTGGGCGGTTGCTGTGGCACTACACCTGATTTTATCAGGGCCATTGCTGATAAAATATCAGCATCTTAATTAATACCTTCGCCAATTTTTAGAATGTGCCTATGATCAGGATCATAAGGCCCAGTATGTCGTGTGCTTATGATTTAAAAAGCCCACCATATGCCTGGTAAACGGATCAACAATATAATTGGCGAAGGGGTTGTTAATGACCCTTCCCCGGTATTTTGAGCCTACTCACAATTTCTGTCCCCATTGCCCCGTCAACTGTGACAATTGGCCGATGTTGTGAGGCGGCACCTGTTTTTTCAGGTTCGATTTTTGGCATATTCACACATACACGAAAGGGCCCGAACGGCTCTTTCCGGTGATGGAAAAAGAACCGCCTTATACCTGTCATCATGGGAGCCGTGGAGCATTTCAGAATCGGCATCGGACATTAGGCTTACTCCGATGATGGGCTTTTGGTATTGGGTTAGCAATTCCTTGGTTCTGTCTTTTAATGTCTGGTCAAAGTCCAGAAGTATTTTTTTCATGGATTGCAGTTCTTTTCTGTCACAAGCGGGGTCTGACATGGCCACGCTTTCCAGCATTTTGTCGCCGAAGATGCGTTTTCCATCAATGCCCAGGTGAATGACGGCATCGCAGCCGTCCCATTGAAGCAGGGCCTCCATGGCCACCAGAGCAATGTTAATGTCAAATTCTCCCACCACATCAATGGGATTGCCCTTACTCCAGTAATCGGGGAGCAGCGCGTTGAGTTTTTCCATGATGGCATCGGGAAGATCGGGAAGCACCAAGCCATTTTCATTGCAAAGATCTGTGGTCACAACCCCCCATCCGCCCCCCAGGGTGACAATGCCCACCCGGTTCCCCCGGGGAAGGGGAAGGGATGAAAACACCGCAGATGCATCCACCATTTCCATGGGTTGGCGTACCTGGATAATACCGGCCTGGCGACAGGCCGCATCAAACACGGCCCCATCGGTGGCCATGGCCCCGGAATGACTTGCAGCGGCCCTGGCACCGGCTGCGGTGCGCCCACCCTTTAACATCACCACGGGTTTTTTCCTGGAAACCCTGGAGGCAGCCTGGAAGAATCGCTGTCCATCCTTGACACTTTCAAGATACAGGACCACGGTTTTTGTTTTGTCGTCCATTTCAAACAGTTCCATATAATCTTCCACGGTCACCATAGCTTCGTTACCGGAGCCACTGTACATTCTGATACCCACCCCGTGGGTCTGGGCAAAGCTGAGCAGCTGAACCCCCAGATTGCCGGACTGGGAGACCAGGGCAGTGGTGCCTGCCAGGGGATGGGTATGGGAGCTGGTACAGAAAAATTTCTTGTGGGGAGAGCACATGCCCATGGTGTTGGGACCAAGGATAATAATACCCGCCTCTGCCGCCCGTCTGACTATGTCTTTTTCAAGGATTTTACCGGTTTCATCTGTTTCGCTGAACCCTGATGTAATCAGCAGCATCCCCTTGATGCCCTTGGCCGCCAGCTGGGGAATTAGATCCATTATCCGGGCTGCCGGTATGGTCACCACGGCCAGATCTACATGCTCTTTTATATCTGCCAGCTGCTTGTACACCGCTCTGCCAAAAATGGTGCCGCCCTTTGCGTTAACAAGGTAAATATCTCCTTCATACCCCCCGCTTATGGCATTACTGGGTAGCAGGTTTCCCCATTTGCCGATGGTGGCCGAAGCTCCTATAAATGCAACACAATTGGGTAAAAAAAGAGCACTCAGCTGCCTTTTATCAACGGGGGGGCGTGGGTTTGCTTTTTCTGCCGGTTTATCCACTTTAACCAGGGCATCCACCGCAGCCAGATCCCCCGTGGCCGTGGCAATGAGGGGGTTGATGTCAATCTCTTGTATTTCCGGGTATTGGATAGCCAGACCAGAAAGTCCCTTTAATGTACGTTTCAAAAGCGCTATATCCACGGGTGCTTCCCCCCGGAAGGCACCCAGCAGGGCCTTTCCTTTAAATTCTGACAGCATACTCATGATATCTTTATCGCAAAGGGGTGCCAGACGAAACGCGACATCGTGGAGGGCTTCAGTGAAAATACCGCCAAGGCCGAACACGATGACCGCCCCGAACAGGGGATCTCTGAACATACCTGCCACAAATTCGCGTTTTCCCCGGACCATGGGTTGAACCAGGAGACTGTCCATGTTTTCCGGAGCTTTTTTTAGAAGATCTTCTGCCGCTGCTTGTACAGCATTTGGAGACTGGAGTCCGGGCTTAACCAGGCCCAGTTCAGATTTGTGGGCAATTCCGCTGCCACAGCCTTTAATTACAACAGGTAAACCCATGGTATTTGCACAATCAACTGCCTCCCGGGCACTATTTACCAGCTTATTGGAAACCACAGGAATATCAAAAAAATTAAGAAGGTCAGCAGAATCCTTTTCGGAGAGAATGGAGATATTCTGGTTTAATGCATTGTGGATAATACCTTGGGGTGAAGGGGATGGATTCATGGTTCAACTCCTTTGAAAACAATCTCATTGATTTGACTTGTGACGGCGACTGAGTTGATTTCCCGATTGAATATTATGGCATCCAGGCTGGCATGTTCAATGGCACCCACCATTGTTTTTAACAATACTTTGGAATCAATGTCTTTTCTGATTTCGCCGCCTGCCATTCCATCAAGAATTATGTCATGTATGGATTTCTCAAGGGCCGTCATGGTGGCATGGGCACTGGATTGAAAATATTCCGGGGTATTTCTGACTTCCAGAAGCAGTATTCTTCCAAAAACCCTGTTTTTCAGATATGCTTTTGTGGTGGTGGTGATAAAGGTTTTCAGTTTTTGAACGGCGGTATCTTTTTTGTCCAGCTTTGCTGTTAGAGCATGATTGAACAGAGTGATGTTTTCTCCCAGCAACTCAAATAAAAGACCTTTTTTATCCCTGAAGTATTTATAAATTAAGCCCTCTGTAACCCCTGCTTCTTTGGCGATGAGGGCGGTGGTGATGGCGTTGAAGTTATGCTGTTCCAGGAGTCGGGACAGGGCTTTTAATATTTTAATTTTTCCGGGTGGTTGGTGTTGAATCATTGTTTGTCCCTGTTGATCATTCAAAAATTATGATGGGCTTGGTCACAAGATGGTGAATGTTATTCAGAATTTTTTGCAACATTTAGTCTGGTGAGTGATCCTTACTCACGTTTCAGGGTTGAAGTCAACCATTTTTTTAAATCACAATTTAGAAAAATGGTTGACTCGTTTTTACTTGATTTCAGGCTGGCTTGATTCTTTGGCGGGTCTGGATTTTCGCAGTCGAAAGGGTTTTCGGGGCAGATTGTACCAGATCACTGGGGTTGAGAAGGCTTGCCATGCCCATTTTATCATGTGAATGAGGCCAAAGGAGATCCATAATGCCCAGGCAAGCATGGCCAGGCGATAGCACAGCATTGGAATGGAGATCACCCAGGCCATGGGAAGGACTGGAGCACTTATATCCTGGTACCACCTGAGTAGTTGTGCATTTGAACCGTTGCCGGTGATATTCATATCGGGATGGCCCAGCAGTCCCATGGCAACGGCGGACAGTAGCGCACCAGCAGCAACAACGCTCAGGGTGCCCAGGGCCACCTGTATAAAGTTAAAATTTTTCCGGGTCAGGGATTTTTCTGTCTTTGCTGTTTCCATTGCGGCTGTTTTTTCTTCCGTGTCAGCTTTAGGTGGTTCTATTTCCACCTGCCCGACGTCCGGCAAATCAGACAACCTCATTTCTGTAATGACTTTTTTACGCCAGTTCATTGCCACCAGCCACAACCCCACAAAAAAACAGGCCCCAAAACTGCTCATGGACATGCCAAGCCCCAGTAGAAAAAGATGATGAAACCGTAACGGTGTAAGGCCTGTCATGGCGATAGCGATACTTAAAATCACCACCACCAGCAGAACCGACCAGAACAGCACGGCCGGGCCCATGAGGGGTGCTCCCCCCAGAAACAGCGGCCATCTGTTACCCGGCAGATATACATCCATGGAAGTATTGACGCTGTTCTGACCAAGATTTATATCCGAAGTGGGATAAAACATTGTCATTCCGCGGGATTCCTGCCATTTGAGCACCACGTTTCGGGTGCCCGGAGAAAGGGGCAGGGGCACGGAACGGCCTTCCTGGCGAATCAGCTGCACCTTTCCGTCAATGGTGATTTCTTCCAGCCGGGCGTTTTCCGGCAGGTATACAAGGTGTTGTCCGCCCTGGGTGCTTTTCATTTCAAGGGAAAGTTCCGCCTGGGTGGTTCTTTTGCCCGGGCGAAGCACCAGATGGCTCTTTTCCAGGGTAAGGGTATTTCCCTTTATGGCTGTCGGTCGAGTAATTTCAAGGGTTACTGTCTCCCCGGGCCAGGGATGCCAGGTGGGCATCCAGTGTTGATCCACCTGGTGGAGAATTACAGGAATTCCCTTTGCTTCCACATGGAATCGGGGGGCCACATCCAGGGTCCACACCTCGGTCCAGTCCCTGGTCTTTTCATGGAAAAGTTTCAGGGTGTCCATGGGTTTCAAAAAAGATCGCCACTGGAACCGTGTCTGACCGGCATTCATATTCACCTGAACTCGGCCATTTTTCACGGTTACCCCCCGGGTGCTCACGGATTCACCGGTAATAAGGGGTAACTGCAAAGCCATGGAACTGTTCTGGGGCGTTATGCGGTAAACTTTTGTTTCCACCTGCCATTCTTTCCCAAGAATCAAATGACGTTCCACCCGGGCAAAGGCTGGCAGTATCCCGGTTTCCAGTATTTCTTCCCGGGGGGACTCCTTTGTGGATATTCGTGTAAAATGAAGTGTGCCGTCCAGGGTTCCATTTGCATTTAGGCCCTGTACCGCCCAGTCCCTGGCCTTTATCCTGGTTAAACGGGGTTTTAGTTCGAAGGGCAGTTGAATGGTGTTTGCCTTTGACAGGGTGCCCTGGAGCACAATGTCATGGGTGCCCGCTGGTACCATCATCCACAGTATTTCGTTTTCCCGGATTATGGCCCGGCTGTCATCGCCATCAACCAGCACCCTGCCGGGCAACCAGTGCTGGGTGTGACCGGGCAGGGGCACCATGGTATCAAGGCTGGCGTTTAATTTCATTGTCAGGATCAATTCATGGGCGCTTATTTCCACAAAGGCTTCGGGGATATCCGCACAGGCAGGGAAGCAGTCATCTCTTTCCAGGAGCCGATCCTGAAGTGTCTGCAGCATTTCCGGGGAAGGAATTTCCATGGCATGACAGGGCAGACAACTTACCATGAGAGCCACCAGAATAAACCCTGCCGTAAAGTTGCCACGAATAGAGTTTCTGGCACCAAACCAGGAAAAACCGGTTTTGCTTTTCCAGGAAACCCCTGATAATCCTGCTGCCAGAAGGACCATGAGTCCCACCCGTAAAAAGGCCAGCAATCTATTCGTTCCAGGCCCGATCAGGAAAAAGGAGATCGTTTCCCCGGCTTGCACCGGGCCGGACCAACTGAAGGAAATAGTTGTAAAGGGCTGCCAGCGGGGAAGTCCCGGTCCGGTCTGGGTCATGGCATCGGGGTCCACCATTAGTTTCATGGGACGAGGGGCAGATATGCCCGATGGGGCTCTCTGGGGCAACAATGGGACCGCCATTTTTCTGGCCTTGTCAAGGCTTCCCAGGCGATAGGGTTCAGCGTTTTTAATGGACATGGATTCTTGAACCATGTCATTGGCCCCTTTGGATCTTGTTGCAGTTTGATACTCTCTGTCTGTGTTCATGGAAATCCAAGGTTTTTCCAGCTGGGGATAGATCCCAACCCTAAGGGTATGAACCGCATAGGGAATAGCTACAAACAAAAGGGACAATACCACCGTGGCATGAAGCAGTTTAATGCTTTTTCTTAATTTTCCCGGGGGCAGATGCCTTAAAAGGGCAATGCCCACCAGCAGCACCGGCCAGACATACCGGGGGGCAAAGGGTTCGTGGAAAATCAGTACCAGGGTTAAGAAACCCACAATGGAAAGGGGGATGGAAAAAAGCTTTGCCGTGGCAATGGTGAAAATAAGAACCATGAAAAAATCAAGCAGTGTCCATTTTTTCAGCCAGGTACCTGGGATTTTATCCATGCCCCGGGCATGGATGAGTTTCCATCCCGGGGGCAGATGCAAACGACCTGTTACCTGATTGAAATCATGATCCCACCCCGTGGCGGGCAGCTGGTAAATACCTTGATCAAAAAGGTTTTCAGCAGTCAGGTTCAATCGTCCTTTTCTGAGTTCAACCCCGGGTTTATCTGTGTCTTGTTGTTTTGTGATCAACTGTTCAAGGCCATCCACTGTTACCTTTCCGGGCACCATATCTGCATCCATCTCCAAACGCCAGTCACTGTTTTGCTGTCCTGTTATTTTATCCTGGACCGTATAGCCTGATCCGTCAAATTGAAGCCACAGGGTACGATCCAGGGTTAGACGATTGGGGGCCGGTATCGGGTCCCCCCGTTTTATCTCTTTAAATGTAATGGTGTGTCCGGGCAGCATGCGGTATGCCGGTAAATTCTGCCAGGCCCGGGGAAGGGAGGTCAGGCGAGGATCCACGGCAGGCACCCCGGAAATCTCCACAATTCGCAATTCGGGGCGGCGCTCCACGGACCAGATTTCATGGTCGGGGGCATATGGGTTTTCAGTTTTTATGGATGTCAGGGCATTTGCGGGGGTCAAACACCGCAAGTGCAGGTTGAATGTGTATCTGCCAGGCCTTACCTGAACATCCAGGGTTCCCTCTTGGGAAAGCCGGGCAGGCAGATCGGTTTCCAGGGACATAGGAACAAATACATCGGGATCATACAAAGGTCCCAGGGTGATTTCCCGGGCTTTTCCGGCAACTTCCAGAGTGGTGTACACCGTAACCCGGAGGGGGATATCATCTTCAATTTTTCGGAAGCGTTCCACCTTCAGGACATCTGCCTGTTTTTGTGCCTTCTGGGGCGGTTTCAGCCACAGCCGTCCCTTGGCATCAATTTGGGGAAAGGGGATGGGCTTGCCATTGACATTCAGTGAAAAAAGACCTGTTCTTTCAGGAACTTGGAAATTATCAGGAAATGTCTGCCATTTAAACTCACCGGTGATGCGATACTGTCCGGGGGAAAGATGAAGGGTCGGAGTGTTTGCATGGCTCATCAACAAAGAAGGGGTATTGTTTACCCGGACATTGAAGGGCCATTGGCCGGGGCGGCCCGGAAGGCTCACCCAAGTATCGTGGCGCAGGTCCCATGTCTGGGTAAAGGTCCCCCCGCTGTCGTCTAGAAAAAGAAGCAGGGGGCCGGGCCAGCTGCATTCAAGGCGGTTGGCATCATTGTAATGGGGAACGCAGTTTACCTGCTTTTGCCTGTCGTACAGAACCCAGTCCACCCATGGTTGTAACACGGAGGGCAGATCCCCCGGGGATATCGCCGCCTGACAGGGCATTTGGTGAAAACTCACCATTACAGCTATGGCTACAATTGTTTGTGCAATGCTTCTTCCCCTTATCCATGCGCTTTTTTGATAAAAAAACATTTTTCCCCCTGCTTTTAATCATATGATCCCTTTTTTGCTGGCTGTCCGATTTTACGGGTTTGGTCATCACTTGGGCCAATCGTCATTATGGGCGGTACGTCGGGCTCACGCTTGTGTTATTGTGATTTTGACAATTGCCTGTATTTCAAGTCATATTTCAACAAAAACGTCAATAACGCAAGCCTGAGCCCACCCGCATGTAACCCATGCTTTGACCAAGCCCGATTTTATGGAAACGGACTCTGGGTTTACAGAATCAGTATCATAAAAATATAATCCCCCCCATTGACTTCCACCGTGAGATTGGCTCCCCTTGTCCGGGCATAATATATCCAGGGCGGCACATCAATTTTGCCGTCTCCGCATTCAAATGTGGGATAAAATTTGCCGGTTATGCCATCCTTCCATGACAGAATCATGGCACTTCCATATGTTTGCGTCACCCAGGTTTTAACCTGATTTTTTGCTGTTTCAAAATCCAGATCCGGTGTATCAATCTGATATTGAACTTTTTCATTTTCGCGCATGGTAGCTTGTGAAGGTATCTGCATGTTCTGCCTCCTGGCATGAAATAATATTGAAATCATTTTCAAGATTTACCGATGGTGTAATAGCCAATATCCAATTTTATTATGTTGATAAATAATGGAGGAGGTGTCAGGCTTGTGTTATTGGAATTATCCATGATGTTTTGCTTCCATACAGATTTTGGTGGATAACGCCAATAACACAAGCCTGACACTTTTCTCGCAAAATCGTCCAACAAAAACTTGAACATCGAGTAAGCGAATGTATGATATACACCCAGTGAAGTTTATGCAAAAAAAATTTTCAGTTATTTAGCTTTCGGAATCAAATTGTAGTTACAATTTGTTATTATTAATATTGCGCCTTGCATGTTATGGTGATTTTTTATAAGTTAATCTAATGGTAAATTGTGGACTAAATGTTCCTTTAGATTGTAAAAATGGCACCCGATTTCTCCCATTTTGCCATGTCAGGGTCACCTCAAACCATGGCCCGGATAACGTAACTTTTATATTCGTCCTTGCATATTGATTTTGAAAAGCTGGAAAAAAGCCCTTCAGCATTATGGCAATGGGCCCAAAGCAGTTATTTACGGCACCTGTCATCCCTGCATGGATGTCTTTATAGAACAAGGCAATGCCCAAAGAACCCGGGGACAGAATTGTGTGGAACATTTACTGGGAAAAGAACAATTTGATTATCACCTGGAAAAGGGGGCCTTTTTCATCATGGATGACAGGGCAAGCAGGTGGGATTTCATCACCGGACTTGCCTTTGGGGGAACTTCTGAAATAATCAGAGAAATTTTTTCCATTGAACACACCCACCTGTTGGGGCTGGAACCCCCCTGCACCGAAAGCCTACTGGCCCTTGAACGTTTCCAGAACGCTCCCGATGACTTTGATCTGGTAATCACTGACATGACCATGCCCAACAAGGCTGGAGATAAACTCTTCATGGCCTTGCGCCGGATACGTCCTGGGATTACCATTCTGATCTGCACGGGATTCAGTGAATATCTTTCCAGTTAAAAAGCCCGGGAACTGGGCATCAATGGTTTTTTGGTCAAGCCAGTTACCCTGGAAATGTTTTCCAGGAAAATTCGTGAAGTACTTGAGTAATTTACCCTTGACCACAGTATTGTCCATCCTCGATAATCTCCGCAATGCCCGCCTCGAAAATTTATTTTTTCTAATCCCTTCATAAGGCCATCAGCAGTTTTCAATTAAAAAAATGGCATGCTATTTGCTTTTTTAGAAATCACTGTTTGTAAAAACAAAAACATTAAACAGGAGGCAAATAACATGAAAAAAATAAACAAAATACTGGTTTGTATTGATTTGTCAGATTATTCCAAAAACACCCTGGAGAGTGCTGTCACCATTGCAGGAAATACCGGCGCACAGATACACCTTATCAACGTGATAAACCGCAGGGATATTAGTTTTGCCACCGTGGTACCCCCCTATTATTCCGGCACCATTGATGTGGAGGGATATGTAAAGAACACCACAGAAGAACGCAAAACCGCCATTCATACCCTCATTAACGAAAATTGTCCTGATTTCAAGCCCCCCATGACCATTCATGTCGTCATGGGTGTCCCTTTTGAAGAGATCATTCACACGGCGGTGAAAGAGCAGGTAGACCTCATTGTCATGGGCAATAAAGGTCGAAGTAATCTTGCAAGAACCCTGTTTGGTTCCCAGGCGGAAAAGGTATTCCGTCATTCTCCCATACCGGTTTTCAGTATCAGAAACAATGAGCATAAAAGGCAGGAAGGCTGATACCACGGAGGTCCTATGCTGGATCTAAATTCAAACGGTTTTCCATTGTGTAAAAAAAGCTGACAGGTACTGGGTGACTATTGGGGGTTCTGTTGTCGACATTTTCATAAAAAAATATTAGAGAGGACTTTACATGGCAAAAGTTATTTTTGGAGCCTGGGATAATGCCGTCATTGATAATCGCAGAAAAAAGGTGTTTGAGATTGAAGAATATCCTGAATTCAGCGATTTTGACGAGTTCAATCCGGGAAATCCCATCAAGGCATTTTTTGGCGGTCACGGTTTTTTTATTTTTGAAAAGAATGTCAATCTGCTGGATGCGGCCCTGCAATATATGGAACGGGTGGCCCGGGAATCCTGCGGAAAATGTACCCCCTGCCGGGTGGGCACCCAGATTATCAAGTCCAAGCTGGAGAGCCTGACCCGGGGGGAGGGAAGTCCTGATTTGCTGGACGAAATTGCCGCCATTGCCGAACATGTCCACACCACCTCCCTTTGCGGCCTGGGTCAGACCGCCACTGTGGCCCTCCTTGAAATGATCAAGTATTTCAGGGAGACCCTTGAAAAGGAAATTATCGGCGATACGCCTGTGCCCCGGCAGCACTGCACCACCTATGTTTCGGCTCCCTGCATTGAGGCCTGCCCATCCAAGGTTGACGTTCCAAGATATATTGATTACATCAAAGACGGCAAGTTCACCCACTCTTTGGGGGTGATCTTACAAAAATACCCCATGGCGGCCACCTGCGGCCGGGTGTGTGTTCGTTTCTGCGAAATGGCCTGCCGTCGTACCCAGGTGGACGAGGCCGTGGGCATCAAGGTGCTCAAACGTTTTGTGGCCGACCATGAGCAGGATGTTACCCACGAATGGTTCTCTTCCTATATGATTCCCGAAAAGAAAGATCCTGATTTAAAGGTGGCTGTCATCGGCACCGGGCCTGCCGGTATATCAGCTGCTTATCATCTGTTGCTCAAAGGATATCCCGTGGATGTCTACGAGGCAAAATCCGTCCCCGGCGGTATGGCCGCCACGGGTATTCCTGAATATCGCCTGCCCAATGCGGTTCTTAATAAGGAGATCAGCATCATTGAAACCATGGGGGGGCAGATTTTCTACAATCGACGCATGGGCCGTGATTTCACGGTAAAGGGGCTGTTCAACAACGGGTATAAGGCCATCTTTCTGGCCATCGGCACCCACAAGGGAAAGATGATCCGGGCAGCCGGTGAAGATCCCCATCTCAAGGGATACGATTTTGGTGTGGATTTTCTGCTGCGCATCAACCACGACTACATTGACAAGGGTATTCCCATGAAGCTGGGAGAAAAAATGGTGGTGGTTGGCGGGGGCAACGTGGCCATGGACTGCGTCCGTTCGGCCCTTCGCATGGGGGTAAAAGAGGTGCACCTTGTCTACCGCAGAAGTAAAACCGAAATGCCCGCAGACCATGAAGAGGTGGAGGCCGCGGAAAAAGAGGGGGTCATCTTTCATTTCCTCACCCATCCCACACGCATCATCTCCGAAGACGGTGTCATCAAGGCGGTGGAACTTGTGAAGATGGGTCTTGGAGACCCGGACGAAAGCGGGCGAAGAAGCGTGACCCCTATTGACGATTCGGAATTTGTCCTGGAGACCGATCATGTGATCCCGGCCATCGGGCAGCAGGTGGAGCTGGGGTTTATCACCCCGGACGACGATGGTGTGGCTTTTAACAGCTGGGGCACCATCAAGGTAAAAAAAGATTCCCTCATGTCCACCCGAAAAGGGGTTTTCGCAGGCGGCGACTGTGTCACAGGCCCTGCCACCCTGGTGCAGGCCATGGCCCAGGGAGAGCAGGGGGCACGGTGCATTGACGATTATCTCACCTATGGACGGGTCCGCTTTTTTCCCAACGACAGAATGAGCCAGCTGGTGGCCGATGTCCAGCCCATGATCGCCTCTGGGGTCACCATTCCGGTGAAGCACGAGTACCGGGTGAAGGTGCGGGAACTGGACCCAGATGTGAGAAAGCAGATATTTGAAGAGGTGGAAAAACCCATTTCCGTTGAGGAAGCCTACCATGAAGCCCAGCGGTGCATGCGCTGCTACCGGGTCTATTCCGTAATCACTGAGCAATAAGGAGTTACCAATATGATCGGTTCTATCAATGGTAAAAAGGTTGAATTCCAGGAAAATGAAAGTATCCTGGCGGTGGCCAAACGCACGGGGCATTTTATCCCCACCCTCTGCGAAATGGCTGATATCAATCACGCCCCGGGCACCTGCCGGGTCTGTCTTGTGGACATGAAACGCAAAAATGATCCTGCCCACCACATTGTCACTTCCTGCACCACCCCCATGGAGGAGGGCATGGTTATTCTGACCCGGACCCCCAAAGTGCGGGAGATGCAGCGACTGCAGGTGGAGCTGTTGCTGGCAGATCACAACCAGGACTGCGCCAGCTGCATCCGCCACGGCAACTGCGAACTCCAGGATGTGGCCCAGTTTGTGGGGCTTCAGCAGACCCGGTATCATTATCCCCATTTCTATCTCCAGCGATCCCGGGACGACTCATCCCCCTCGGTGGTACGGGATATGAGTAAATGTATCCGCTGCTTCCGGTGCGTCACTGTCTGTCGGGAAATCCAGGGGGTTGATGCCCTGGTCATCACGGAAAAGGGGCTTTCCACCCAGATCAGTGTCAGGGATCATCTGCCCCTGGGCAGTTCCGACTGTGTCAGCTGCGGCCAGTGTATTCTGGTCTGTCCGGTGGGGGCGCTGGCGGAAAAGGACGACATCGAAGAGGCCATGGATTATCTGTATGATCCGGACATGGTCACCGTGTTTCAGTTTGCTCCGGCCGTGCGCACGGCCCTGGGGGAAGAGTTCAACCTGCCCGCCGGTACCAATGTGGAGGGGAAGATCATCACGGCATTGAAAAAACTCGGGGCGGATGTGGTGCTTGACACCAACTTCACCGCCGATCTTGTCATCATGGAGGAGGGCAGTGAACTATTAAAGAGGGTGAAACAAAAAGCCCCCCTTCCCATGTTCACCTCCTGCTGCCCGGCATGGATCAATTATGTGGAGAAAAATTATCCGGAGATGAAGGCCCATATCTCCACCACCAAATCCCCCCAGCAGTGCTTTGGAGCCATGGCCAAAACCTATCTGGCAGAAAAGATGGAGCTGGACCCCCGACGCATGCGGGTGATCTCCATTATGCCCTGTACGGCCAAAAAAGGAGAAGCCAGACGTCCGGAATTCATGCGTGATGGCCAGCCAGAGGTGGATGTGGTCCTGACCACCCGGGAGTTTGCAAGGCTGATGAAACGCGAAGGTATACAGCTGGCAGCCCTTGAAAACTCAGATTTTGACAACCAGTGGATGGGAGCGTACTCCGGTGCCGCGGTGATTTTCGGCACCACCGGCGGGGTCATGGAGGCGGCTGTCCGCACCGTTCACAAGGTGGTGACAGGGGAAGAGCTTGTCACTGTGGAATTTACGGCCATGCGGGGCCTTGAAAATATCCGGGAAGCCCGGGTGGATCTGGGACGTGGCGTGGGTGTGGTAAAACTGGCTGTGGCCCATACCCTGAAGGCCGCAGGTCAACTCATGGAGCGCATTAAATCCGGTGAAGCTGACTACCATTTTGTGGAGGTGATGGCCTGTCCCGGCGGCTGCATGGGCGGCGGTGGTCAGCCCAGAAGCAAACATGCCTACCAGGCCTCCCGCATGGAACGTCAACAGGGGCTATACACCATTGATAAAGATGCCCCGGTGCGTCAATCCCACAACAATCCGATGATCCAGAAGCTCTACAGCGACTATCTGGAAGAACCCCTGGGACACAAATCCCACCGTCTGCTGCATACCACCTACAACGATTGCAAGCGACTTGTGACCCATACCATGAAGGAGATCTGGGAAGAAATAGAAGAGCGAACCTGAATAAGTTTCTGAATGGAGTCTGATTTGTATCGTCGTCTTTTCTGGAAAAAGATCATTGTTGTGATGGGCATTTTATGGTGTCTCAGCGCCAGAATCGATGCCGGGGAGTCCCTGCCGGTGATGATCTATGCACCGGCAGGTCCCACGTCCATCCCCCTTATTCTGGCGGCGGAATCCCTGCCTGGCGTAAAGGTGAAGATTTTCACCAATCACTCAAAGGCCCATGCCCTGTTTTTAAAGGGAAAGGTTCAGATCCTGTGCACGGGGCTTTCCGTGGGGGTAGGATTTTACCGCCAGGGGGTACCCGTGCAGATCATCAATTCCCATGTGTCCGGCCTGGCCTGGCTGGTGACGAACATAAAGGTCACCCATTTCAAAGATCTCAGGGGAATGACGATTTATCTGCCCTTTCCCGGGTCTCCGCTGGAGGAGCTCACACGCTTTTTCATGGCGGCGGAGCAACTGGAGTGGAATCACGATATTCATATCAGATACACCGCGTTTCCCGGGGCCGTAGCCCTGTTGCAGCAGCATCGCATCTGCGTCGCCGCACTGCCGGAACCATTTGTCTCCCGGGTGTTGACACCCCATAAGGCGTTATGGAAATCATCTGGTGACACTTCGGGCCAGGCTCTGGTTCATGATTCAGATGAAACGTTTTTTCCCCGCAAAAAACAAAAAACCTCCCTCACTTCACCGGGCTTTTATGCCCTCAGTTACAAATCTGTGTGGGAACGCCATACGGGCACCCCCCAAGGTTATCCCCAGGTGGGTTGCTTTGTGCACCGGGAATTTGCCCGTACCCATGGGACAGTCATCCAGGAGTTCAACCTGGCCCTGTCGCGGTCCATCCAATGCCTTGCAACGGCCCCGGACCCGGCAGTGAAAAGGGCCGGTGCATACATGGATTTTCCCGGGGAACTCTTGCGCAAATCCCTTGAACGTACGGATTTTCATCTGTGGCATGGTGTGCCGTTAAGGCAGGTTCTTCTCCACTATTATCAAACCATAGGCGACCCCCTGAATGAAACTTTTGATGCCTTTTTTTAAGCCTTTAAAAAACAACCTGGTGGCTTTTTTTCTGTTCATGGGGATTTGGTTTCTGCTTTCTCTTTTTTTTGAGCCTTATATTGTCCCCTCGCCGGTGGCGGTGGTGCAGCACCTGGACCGTTTGTGTGATGGTGTCTTCATGGAAAACCTAGGCATTTCCCTGGGCCGTATTTTAACGGGATTTGCGGTTTCCTTTGCACTTGGCATTGCCATTGGCATTGTCTCCAGCAGCCTTGGGATCACCGCCACGGTGGAGACGATGCTGGTGCTGTTCCAGGTCATTCCCGGCCTGATCCTGGGAGTGGTGTTTCTTTTGATGTTCGGGGTGGGAAGTGTGGCACCTGTCTGCCTGATTATAACCCTTTCAACGCCCTTTATTGCCATCAACACTGCCAACACCCTTATGAAAAAAAACCCGGTACTGGAAGGGGTGATTCGATCCTTTAACGGGGGGAGGTTCCATCTGCTCAGGGATCTTTACCTGCCAGCGCTGGTGCCTGCCCTTAAAACCAACACCACCCTGGGGTTGATCATGGCCCTTAAAATTGTGCTGCTGGGGGAGTTCATCGCATCGGACAACGGCATCGGATATCTATTAAATACCGCCAGGATCTATTTTAACATGGAGGCGGTGTTTTTTTATCTTTTGGTGGTGCTGCTTTTTATGGTGGGCTTTCAGGTGATTGTGAACACCTTGTTTGTGATTTTTTTTCAGAAATACCTTTATCCCTGTTGATACGCGATAATCAAGTAATACGATTAAGAAGGATCCGATGCTTTCAATTTCTAATCTTGGCAAAATCATCAATGGCTGCACCATCATCGATGATTTAAGTTTTTCCCTGAATCCCGGTGAAAGGGCCTGCCTGTCTGCCCCGTCCGGGGCTGGAAAATCGACCTTGATTCATATCCTGTCCGGGCTGGACACTGCCTTTTCCGGCACGGTGCATGTGACAGCACGCTCCAGGGCCACCATTTTTCAGGAGCCCGGGCTGTTCTGGTACAAAACCGTGGCAGAAAATATTTTTTATCCCCTTAAACTCAACGGTATTAAAGTGGATAAACATCTTTTACAAACGTATGAACAATGGATGTCCATTACCGGGCTGAACGAGGCCGCCGATTTTTATCCCCATACCCTTTCCGGGGGCATGAAGCACAAGGTGGCCATGATAAGGGCCTTTCTCACCGGGCCGGATCTCATCCTCATGGATGAACCCTTCAGATCCATGGATATGGCATCCAGGACAAAAATCATGGATCATATCAGAAACCATTATCCCGATATTACTCTGTTGCTGGTGACCCACCATCTGGATGAAATGCCACGAATTGCCCAACGGGTATTTTTATTTAAGGAGAAATTATTGTCCAATCGTTTTGAATCCCTTGAACTGCTGCATGCCCCGGAAACATAAAAAATGTGAACCCCTGAATAGGAATGAAAAATGAAAATCTGTTTAAACTACTGCTTTGCACTGTTGCTCGTTGCCATGATAACTGGCCTATCCACAGATGGTTTCTCAGATGAAAATGGTCCTGGTATAACCAACCTGAATAGTGAAAAAAAAACCGTTCTGGACCCCATGGTGATAACCGCTCGGGGAATCGGCAGCCGTATTTCCCAGACCCCCGGGGGGGTGGGAATTGTGGATGTTCAAACGTTAAATGAACAACAGCCGGTAAGTATTACAAATGCCACCCAGCGCATCCCCGGGGTGGAAAAATCATCTGATTCTCCCTGGGGATCGGCCATTAACATACGGGGTCTTGGCCGTAACAGCGTGGTGTTTCTCATTGACGGCTGCCGGGTGAACACGGCAACGGACATCAACGCCCAGTTCGGATTGGTGAGTCCGTGGGAAATTGATCGCATCGAAGTCCTGAAAGGCCCGGTGAGTGCCCTTTACGGTTCCGGGTCCATGGGGGGCGTGGTCAACGTCATCACCAAAAAAGGACTGTTTACAAAGGATCCCCAATGGCATGGGGAGACCGCCCTGACATACGCGGACAATCCCCGTGGGGTGGACAGTTACGGCAATGTTTCGTTTAACTGCCCGGATTACTGGATGTACGCATCGGGAAGTTACCGGGATCATGACAGGTACGAATCCGGAGCAGGGGAAGAGATTTCCAACAGCCAGTTCCGGGATTACCATGCAGGGGCCGCCATGGGCATGAAATGGAATGATTTAAATACCACCACATTTTCTGTCCATCACACAAACGCCGGAAATGTGGGCATTCCCGGCAGGGGACTTTCCCTGCCGTCGGGTCCGGATGTCACCTATGACAAGGCCAGTCTCTCTCTGTGGAACCTGACTCATACCTGTACGCCGGACCAGAGCTGTCTGAAGGAATCCAAGGCAAGCTTTTTTTATCAGGAGATTGAACGAAAGGTGGTGATTGATAATTTTCCGGCCACCTATGCCTTGACGGAGAATCGCCCCGGGGCAGATCACCGCACCTGGGGGATGAAGTGGCAGAACCGCATGGAGATGGGGGACCATACTCTGGTGGCAGGCACCGACATCTGGAACTGGGACATCGGCGATTCCCAACGCTATAAAACCCTTAAGAACAAACTCACCGGTGTGGACAGCTCCCTGGGGAATCTGGAACAGTTTTCCGGTGGAGTGTTTGCCGAAGATGACATTCAGATCACAGACGCGTGTGCCCTGAACCTCGGGGGCCGGGTGGATTATATCCGGGCAAAAAGCAATGATCTGTACAACTGGATTGATCCGCCGTCCCCGGCCATGGCCGTCAATCTTGTGCGCCAGGGAGATCAGTATGAGGACGTGAGCTGGAACGCCCATGCCGGCATCACCTGGAATATGGTGCCGGCATGGTCCATGACC
This sequence comes from Desulfocicer niacini, assembly GCF_054657595.1. Classification (NCBI taxonomy): domain Bacteria; kingdom Pseudomonadati; phylum Thermodesulfobacteriota; class Desulfobacteria; order Desulfobacterales; family Desulfobacteraceae; genus Desulfocicer; species Desulfocicer niacini. The sequence goes on along the minus strand of NZ_BAAHYK010000035.1, from coordinate 42,473 downwards.
TTTATTTCTGCCTCCAGTTACCGGGCACCGGACCTCATGGACCGGTTTAAATACATCAGCCTGGGCGGAGGGGTGGAATTATTCGGCAATCCAGATCTGGACCCGGAACGATCGCTTTTCTTTGAATATGGCCTGCACTACACAGGTAACACCCTGCGGTTCAGCATTGCCACCTATGCCAATTATCTCTCAGATCTTATCACTGAAATTGTGTCAAATGATACTATTCGCACCATGGAAAATGTGGATGAAGCAGAAATTCTCGGGGCCGAAGGGGATGTTGAATGGCGTTTTTTACCAGCCTGGTCCGCCCATGCAACCCTTGCCTTTACCCATGGCAAAAACACCACCACCCACGAATATCTTGCCTTTATTCCGCCTTTGAAAGGGCTTGTGGGAACCCGATACGATGATGGCACCGGCTTCTGGGGCAGCCTTGAGATGATGTGGGCGGCGGATCAGAAGGATGTCCCTGCAGGCGGCATGGAAAGTGGTAGCTGGGAAACCATGAACCTCCGGGCGGGGTATCGGTTCACGGGGGGAAAAATTCGCCATGAACTCATGGTGGGGGTGGATAATCTGTTTGACCGGTCCTATCGTAACTATCTGTCCACTTCCCGGGATATTGAACTTCTGGAGCCGGGGATTTGTTTTTTGGCTTCCTGGCGGATGGTATTTTGATACGGTCAGTCATTTATGCCAAGCTCCAGTTTATCTATTTTTCCAGCAGCGGCGTTTCCCAGATTGTTCCATCTTCAAATGTAACACGCAACATGAGACCGGTTTTACCCCGGTCAAACAGGTGTTTATCCTGGAGGTAGAGATCAAACCTCTGCTCTGCGTTGCCTGGCTTAATACTGATATCGCCGTTGGCCTTGTTGAGCAGCTTGTTTTTTTGCCCTACTCCCAGCAGCCAGGCCTGATTGCCCGGAAGCGTGTCCCACAGAGGCTCTTTTTCTGGAAGGAGCAGTGCCATGGCGGAGATGGTTTGTTCCGGCGAAGTGATGGTCAGACGAAGAATCACATCCGGTGAGCCATTGAAACCAGGTTTTTCTCCCTGTCCCACCATGTCGCCAAACCCTTTTTTTCGGATCAGTTGTCCCAGGACTGGGGGGGGATTCCCAGTAATCGGATTTGGGTCAACTGGAGGCGTTTTAACCACGGTGGCAGGTGCTGGAGCAGTGGATATGTTTTTATCCGAAGTGGTAAGGGGTTCTGTGGTCGATACCTGGGTTCTATATTGCCCTGCATTGTCCGCCAGCAACGATGGGTCCACCTGCAACGAAGAGAGGATGGAGCTCATGAGGGGTTGCAGGGTCTCCCAATGGCGGGCACCCTTACAATAACATTCCAGGTAGAGAAATTTACCATTGGCAAGTTTCTGATCCAGTTCAACCACCCGTGACAGATGTTGATCTTCATTTTTTCCGATGCTGGTATTAAATTCAGTGGCTGCTGCCTTGCCAACCATGAACCTTTTTACCACCCGAAACACATCTTTATAAACGCCTGACTCTTTGGCATAGCTCACACGATTCATTCTCAGCCATACACTGAACTCAGCACCTGTTTTTATGTCTGTCCCCTTGCAATCAATGGTGCCCAGTTTTTCCCATGTCCGGGTCGTCAGATAACGGGGAGCCTTGAAAGAAATACCTTTGAGATTGTGGGTAACCATCTCCTGGCAGGGACCGCACTTTGGAGGCAAGTGAAATGAAAGTCCTGCCATCATGGTGTCCAGTTGTTTCTGATAAACGTCTGGGTCAGTGCCACCCATGAGAACGCCAAGGCGCTCTCCACTGGGAAGACACTGATCCAGTACCCACACCTTCACAGGGGCTTCTTTATAGTAGGTCACCGTACCGGTGAATGAGGAGGCCTCCTGTCCAGCCAGCAGATCCTGTTTTTTTGTTTTAATTTGCATTTTGGAAAGGGTCTGGTCCACCTTTTCTCCGCGCATCACCATGAACACGGCCTGGGGTTCCTCTTTAAAGACTGGCATCCACAGCCTGCCGTCCTTATCGCCAAAGGTGATCCATCCCTTAGCAGGGGAAAGGGTGACGACATCCCACATTTTGAAGGGTTCCACCTCTTTTGAGGCGATCTCCAGAACCCCTTGTTCAGGATTGCCGGAGATGGAGGCAAAGATTTTTTGGATGATGGGTTCGCTGGTTTCCCAAGGTTCTCCTGCGACGCTACCTGCAAAAATAATGTGTTTCCCATCCGCGGCAGGGGCATCAAAGGTTATGGCAAGGATATGCATGCTGGGCTGATCTTTGCCGGGGGATCCTGAAATTTCAATTTTTTTAGCTGGTTTTCCCAAAAAGAAGGTTTGCTCTTCCTTTTCCAGGATCATCCATTTTTCCAATTTTTCCTGGGCAATGGATTTACGTTGGGACACGATGCCAAAGGTCACCCCTGTTTTTTTATCTTTATCCACAACGCCCCAGGCCATTTCATCACGGTCATCCTCCCCCAGCGCTTCCCACTCCCGGGGGACTGCAAGGCTGAAGCTTCGCCATTTGGCCTGTTTCCATCCTTCTGGAATGGTTACAGGATCTATTGATGGTGTGTCGGAAGTTTTGGAGGAAGAGATATCCTCCGGGGGCGAAATTGACGACGGGGACAGTGTGCTTGTTTTTGTGGCAAGGGATGGGTCAAGCGGGGGGTCCGGGGGTGCGGAGGGATTGTATTTTACGCTTTCCATGACATTGGTGAGTGTGGGCCAGTGTGACTGAAAATCCATGCCCACCACCCCTGCCATGAGAAACAAATAGTTCCCCTCAAAATCAGGTTCATCAAGGCAGATGAGATGATGACGTCGATCTCCGGTGGAGAAGGTGATATCATAATCCGTTGCCGGTTGTCCGTCAATCCTCACCGTTCCCTGGGGGACGAGACTTGCACCCTTTTCCATGGGCATCTGCCGGGGGTGGACACGGCTTTTAAAGATGCCGAAAAAAGCATATTTCCCGTTTTCAGTGTCCCCGAAATTCCACGATGCCTGGGTGTAGGTGGTGTCGCCGACATTCCAGTCCGGGGGGATAGAAACAGAAAATCCCTGCCACTTTTCGGTCTTCCAGTCGGCTGGTGCTGCCTGACACAGGGGGGGGGGAAGGATTGATAACAGAATGGACAGGATGGTCAGGAACGCACATAGGCTTGATTTCAGTTGGTTGGGATGAGATCCTCTCATTATTTTTTCTCCCTTTTGTACAGGTTCAGTGGAGGCTCTTGGTTGGCTTTCTTAAAAAGGTCTATTTGCTGGCGAACAGCATTTCCATATATTTTTTCCATGGCCAGTGGCATTTCTTCTCCTTGTTCCTTACGATATTTTGCCCGGGCCTGTTCCATGATGTGGACAAAAAGGGAAGGGTCTTTTTTGAACTGGACGTCTGGGGCAGAAACCCGGGTATGGAAGCAACCCCCTGTTCCACCTGACTGGCTGCTTTGCTGGAGTATGGTGGCAGGCCGTGAAAAAGATTGTTTCCACGGCAGCATAAAGATGGCCCGGGGACATGCTGGCCTGAACGGGTGTGCCCCATACCAGGCATGCCAGTACAATGGGCCATAAGATAACATTTACATGATACTTCATAATATGATTCCAGTTACATATCAACGGGGTGATGTCGTCCGAATTTTTCCCATCATACGTTTCGATTGTAAAAAATATCTTTTAGATACCCCTGTTGTCAGTTGTAACGTTGGATAATAGCCGTTGCCTCGGTTTCTTTTTTTTCGGGAATGGGTACACGAACAGTGGCATACTGCCGGAAAAAGTACAATGTATTGCCCGCCACCATGAGGTATGAATAAACAATTTCCAGCATGGGAAATGGGTCGTTAATTTTTTTTATGGATTCAAAACGGGATCCAATAAGATTCCAGGAGTGAACCATGCCGTTCACGTATACGCTGGATGCCCCCAAAAACACCTCTCCGGGAGTTTGTTTAAGCCTTTTACCTGCCAATTTTTGGGTCAGCAGCACCACTGCCCAAAGCAACACAATCAGTCCCAGGAGAAATAGGAATACCCATAGGGATGCGGTGTCTTGCATAACCAGCCAGAAACCCGCCCCCACAACCACAATAATGATGCTGATGAATCCCAGAAGTCCCCATTTTGCCTCACTTTGAGCCTCCATTTCCAATTTTACAAATGTGCCCCATTCCAGTGGGGTGTAGGTCCAGTGGGCCAGACAATCTTCCCCGTTCATCATCCGGCGAACCGCAGCGATCTGTACCCCGAAAAAAGCCAGTCCCACCATTCCCACAACGAACACGAGAATCCCGATAAACAATGCCCAAAATCCACCCTCTCCATCATAGTAAAAAAAAGGAAGTGCCAGCAGGGCCAATCCCGTGGTTAATACTCCCAGAAAAAACCGACATCCCGTACCTGCGGTACACCCTGATACCCGGTCGTACTTTTTTTTTCGGGTTCGCTTGATTCCCCAGATGGTCATGGTTGAAAGGAAAAGAGTTATGGCAGCTGAACGAAGGGGGTATTTCAAAGATGTGGGGATATCCCTTTTTTCCATATCCCGGGTATCCAGACGATTGTAAGACAGAAAACGGATGGTATTTTTTATTCGTATTTCAATATACCCATTAAGTTTTTTCAGGAGATCCAGAGGGGGATTATCTGGGGAGAAATAGCTGTGATTGTCTGCTGGCGTAAGTTTTTTTGTAAAATTATCTTCATACCATTTTTGCCAGATATGACTGTTTCCTCGAATTAATTGATCCCGGGTCTTTATTTCGATGAATTCCGTAAGGGGGTGATGGGGGGCGCTTGATCGGATGAATTCCCGGGCCATTTCCATGGCACCCCATAGATGTTTATCAGGTGCAGGTGTGTGTTCCTTTTCATATTCCATGGCCCAGTCCACCGTTTTCACGGAAAGTAATTCCGGTGCAGGTCGCCACCAGAAAAGCAGAGAAACAGATATGCCGATGTATACCAGAAAAGGGGTTATCAAAAATCGCATAATTTGCCTGGCCTTTGTGGGGTTAACGTCACGTGTCAATTAACTGCTTTTGTTTAGGGAAACAGTTCTATTTGCTGCCAGGAACTTCCCTGATCCTGGGAAACAAACAGCCCAGTATCTGTACCAATAAGAAGAAAAGATGCATCCACAGCCATGGAAAGAACCTTTTTGTTTTCAAGGCATCGGACAATGGGAGTAAGCGTCTTTCCTTCCCTTTGCAGAATATGAATTCCTCCGCTGGATGCCGTGGCTGCAAATTGGTGGGGATTCAGCTGGGCAAAAAAGGTGTACTGATCCCGGGGAGGATCTTTTTCTTTATCCAGAAAGTTCAGCCCATCGTTGGAAAAGGCAAAGGTGCTGATCATGCGGCGGGTCCACACAGTGGTCTGCTGATCAATCCACAGTGCTTTGAAAGCCTGGGGAATTCGTTCCCGGTGCCATTGTTTAAGTCCATGCCTGGAAAACAGGACATCGTTGTATCCCCATACCACGGCTTCCCCATTGGGCAGGAGCAACAGATCCCAGGCAGAATATTCATAGCCATCATCAACGGATATTTTTTCCCATGTATCCATAAAATCCAACCGGAATAGCCCCTTTCCATCCATTGATGTGACAAAAACCGATTCATCCGGTGATACCCTTAACGCATCTATTCCTTCCTCTGGGAGGCCCTGGATCTTTTTTTGCCACCTGCCTTCCCCATCCCTGGAAACAAAGGGTCCGCTCTTGGGAGAGGCAAGCCATATATCATTTTTCCTTGAGGCTAGATATATGTGTTCTTCCTGGGGAAACGGCAGTGGCACTGTTTTCCAGTTGGTTCCATGGTCGCGGCTTTGCAAAAGTCCCAATCCTGTAACAGCAGCGTACCAATGGCCCTTTGGGGTGGTTGTCAGTTGTGAGATTTTTGAAACATAGGCAAAAGGTCTGGGGGCCCAGGTGGTGCCATCGTCCCTTGAGACAAAAAGTCCCTTTCCATATGCACTGGCCCAAAGGCTGTTACCAGACAAGGCAATTGCCTGGATATTGGCGCCGGAAAGTGGGGTGTTGAAAGGGGTGGTCCAGGTGGTGCCCCCATCTTTTGACAGATGGATTCCCCCCTCCCGGGTTCCCGCAACAATTTTTCCATTTGAACCCAATGCAAGGCAGGTAATGGTGCAGTTTTGCATTTTTAGAGCAACCCGAGACCAGTTTGATGCAGCCTTTGACCATTTGAACACCCCCCCTCCATAGGTGCCAGCAAAAAGACCCGTACCTGGATGGAAAGAAAGTGTCAGTATGTCTGTATTTTCAAGGCCCTGATTGGCTGAAGACCAGGTTAATCCCCCATCCAGAGAATGAAAGACACCCTTACCGAATAGTCCGGCAAACGCCCCATTGTCCCTGGTAAAAATTACGCTCTGAATTGTTGGTTCCGGCAATCCCAGGACGGGTTGAAGAGGGACATCGGCTTTCCCGGCAGGGACTTCTTCCCTGTTTTTGAAATAGCTGACTGGAGCGTAAAAAAGACCTTCTCCCCATTTTTTTATGAGGCAGGAAGAAGCGTCCGGTGTAAACACAATAAAGGCGTTATTTGTTTTTTTATCCTGGAACCAGTCGGCACCACCGTTGGTGGAAATGAAAACCCCGGATGCAGTAGAAAGAAAAAGAGTTCCCGAATAATCCGTTGATACGTGGTAAAGAGACAGATCATCAAGGCCTTTTGCCTGGTACCATTTTCTTCCACCGTCACTGGAAAAAAATAGACCTGCCTTGTCTTCGGTGAGGGCGATGATTTGTCCCTCCTGCACCACCAAAAGTTGAATGACATTGGGAGGACTTTCGCACCAGACATTTAAGGAACCGACCAAAAGAAAGATTACCACCATTGTCATACTTTGGTATAATTTCCTCCGTAGAAATACGGTGAAATATGCATCTATTTGGTTAAATTTCATCTGCACGATTCCTGTTATTATTCTTCCAGTAGTGGGGTTCCCTAAACATGTCCATACGCAAATATAACAATCAACCAGATGTCAGTTTTGTCGCGGCCAAACAGGTGTCTATCCTGCAGGTAGAGATCAAATCAACGGGGTGATGTCGTCTGAATTTGTTCCTTATCATAAATTATTCATTTGAATTGTAAAAAAGCAATATGGTAAGTAATTTAGCTGATGAATTAAAGATATAATAAACTCCATATATGATGTCAACTCAAATTCATTTATCAGTGAACTGACAGGCCTACCAGGCCAGGATGTTGAATACACAAGGCCGGTACAGTCATCAGATATATAATTTTTTCACTGTCGGTCTTCAGCGATGGTGAATGGGGTCAGGTTTGTTTTAGATGGTAAAAAATACAATAAAGGAAGCTGCCCCTTAAGAATCAGTCAACACTGAAAGTTGAGTAAAATGTTGTAATAAAATTCTGATAGTATTAATGTTGGGTAATCCATTCCTCAGGAGGTTTTTATGTTTAAAACCCGTGCCCTTGCATTGTTTTTGATCTTTTTTACGATTTCGATAAACACTCCTTACAGTCAGGCCGCGGCACCGTTTAAAATGCAGATCCAGGAAGGAGAAGACCTTGTCAAACAATTCAAGGCGACGTTCAATCGTAAGCCTTTGAATATGAAAATGATTCAGGAACAGGCCTTTAGAATATCCCAGCATTACCAGGCCAAATATCTGCTTAAAAATAAATACCCTGGTATCGGCAGGCTTTATCATGATGTTTGGAAAAAGGGCAGCGATTCCCTGAACAGACGGATAATCGAAAGGGCCAAGCAAAAACTAAGAGAAAAAAATTACTCTGGTAAAGCAGTTGACGGAGTGGAACCCATTCAGAACACCAAATCTTTGCAATCGGCCTCAGCTCCCATGGATCTTGACGCTGGCGTACAGACCAAAACACCCCAGGAAATAAAAAAGTTTATGGAAGAACTGCGGGGTCAGGGCAAAACACCGAAAGGATATCTGGATGATCTGCAGCAGGCATTGGAAGAGGCATATGTAGAGATTGCACGGGATGTCGGTGCTTATCGTATGGACCCGAAAAAGGCGTTTATAACCGGTACCGCTGCCTGGCACCCGGATGCATACAAAGACCTGGATGTACTGAGCGGCAAAGCACCCGGTAAAGAGCTGATCGAGCAATCTGCTGATGTGTCCAAGAATAAAATTTATGAATTCCGTAATATGGCCGAAGGCAGTCGTGGGGCTCTGATCAGCCCTGAAGCTGCCATTCAGGAAGCAGGGCGGGGAGTTCAGAAAGATATGTCCAAAATGAATGCTGTGTTTGATGAAATTGAGAAGATCAGCGGGTACCGCCCCAGGCTGTCTGCTAAAAATCAACAGGTTCTGGGCCTTCTGGATGGATTAAAGGAACTCAAAGACCCCAATGTTGTCAGACGCCAAATTGAGGCACTCACTGATAAAAATTATTTTGATGCTCTGGCTGAGCTTATGGACAATATGGAATCTTCCTGGAAGCTGGCGCCTGCCACCCAAGCCCAGGGCATGGTAGCATCTATCATGAAAAAAGTTCTGTCAGATACTGAGTTCGAATATTTTATCAGTAAATATAAACCCATCGGTTTGGATAATCTTACCGGCCGTGCCGGTCAGGTCTCTCTCTCCTTAAAAAAAATGAGTGCGGCATGCCTATTGTCTATGCAGGACTCAGCATCGTCATTTGTAAGCAGCTTGAAAAGCCAATATCCGAATTTATCAAAAGCAGGTGATAAGGTCGCTGACCTCATGAACTATGTGAAAAAGACCACCGCTGTTGATTCCCTGGCTGACATCGTGGGCAAAAGCGCGTTTGACGAGTTTGCAAAGATAAAAAAGAGGCTGCCCCAGGCCACAATGACGAATATCGCGGGGCGTTACATAAAAAATGCCATTCCCCTGTCTTCCATTGATAAAGAAACCAACCGGATGCTCTTTGGAGATGTGGATGGAAATCTACGCATGGAAACGTTCATGGGTACGGCGATGGCGCTATATGAGATGAAAGGTATCATTGATAAAAACCTGTCACCTGAAGCGGAAAAACAGCAACTGACGGCGGCTTTCGCACGGAACCTGCCCATTGTGGGCGATTTTTTTCAGGGCGTGGTGGACGGCCATCAGGGGTACCTGGAAGGCGACAAAAAAAAAGTGGCCATGGCTGGTGCCTATCTTGTCATTGGTGCTGCCGGACTTGTACCTGGCGGCCAGGTTCCGGCGCTTATTGCAGGCCTGGGAATGGTGACGGTGTCCCTTGGTGGATCTGCCTGGGATATCAGCAGGGAAAAGGCACTGATTGAGGCCTGGTTGGCTTCCGGTGAATTCGAGTCTGAACAGGGCAAGATCAAAGGGCTGTGGACAAAACAGGCCGGGTTAAGGGAGATCCTGCCTGATCAGCTTCTTAATACCTCGGATCTCAATTACAAAATCGGATTTTCAGGAACCAGCATCCAAGTGACGGTCCATGAATGGGGGGAACGGTATTTTGTCACCAACCAGAGCAATGTGCCCGTACTACGTCTGGCTTTTAAAAATATTTATCCGGATTTTGATCTGGATGCCACTTTAAGGGAACCATATAACATTGCGCGCAGCCAACTGGCAGCTAGGATCCTGGAGACTGGCGGAAAGCCTGCCCGGGATGTGGCACTGGGTATATTTCTCCAGTTAAAGCGGATTCAGGACCAGGCGGCCGGACAGGCACTGGATCAGATCAGACAGATCGTGGAAAAGGAATACCAGGCAAGACATTTTACAGGCGAAGCATTGGAGATTTATCGAAAACTGAAAGAACTGGGGGAGCAAATGCGGCTCCCGCTTATTGAAAATACCCAGGAGATTTTCAAGTCTTTTGGCTCCTTTGTCACCAAGGCTCTCACCTTCCCCTGGGTTCGTGATAGCCTCTCTTTGCAGCAGGTGACGTTGCAAAAGCGATATTACGATGGATTTTTAGAAATTCAAAACCGTATTAAGAATATTGCATCAAAAATGGAAGAGGTGGGATTAAATCCGCCCACAAGTTTCCATTTGACAGGATTTCTGGAGGTGGATGGCCCCAGGATGAAGGATCTGGAAAATGCGTATCTGGTCAAGGGGATCGGCCAGGCAAGAAAAGATGCCGCATCTATCCATAAGGCAGCCGGTTTGAGCGAATCCTTTGATATGAAAAAGGACTGTGGGCAGGAACTGTTCGTAAAACTTGCCAGGATTCAGATGTCTCTTGTTCACAGTCAAGATCTTAAGCTTCTGATGGCCCGGTGGCAGGGTAAAAAATCGGCTGCCATGGCCAGCCGGGATGCTGAGTTTGAGCGGGTAAAACAATCCATTTCCGATTCCAGGCTGCCGTCTTCTACTTGGGATAAACTGTCCAGGAATTTTGAGGCGTGCTATGCTTGGTCGTCTGCCTCCCTGCCTGGTTCCGGGGGCTATGAGGTATATTCTGATGCCCAGGATGCCATTGAAAGTCACATGGCAACGCTTGAAAATCAATATAAAAAAATCATGGTGACAAGCCGTGATGAATACCTGACCTGTAAAGGTGCACATGTGGATGTGAAGGTGTCCATCAATGGACCGGTGACGCTTAAAATCGGAGAGTCAGGGACTTTTAAGGGAATGCTAAAAGAAAAGACAGGTTCGATAAAGCAGCTTAAATGGAAGTGGCGCGTGAATGGGAAGCCACTTTACAGCACCACAGATACACAGACTGTGAAATCCTCAAAGCCGGGCATATATAATATAGAGGTAAGAATTTCAGGTCTGGTCGGGTCAGAACGTAAAATCCTTGCCACAGGTAGCCATACTGTGATTGTGAAAAAGGCCGAGCAAATATCCGGGGATAGCGATGGTGATATTACAGGCCCCAATGATGGTAAGGATACAATTTTAAATGGTGAAAAGGGCGATCTTGTTCCCATCAAAAAGCAAGAAGCGAAGAAAAAGGCAACTCCAAGCAGCTACCCAGATGATTCCACCAAACCCACTTCTGATGAAGAATTAAGTTTTGCAGGTTCAGCCCCAAATATATGGAAAGGTGGAAATTATAAAAAAGATTTTGGTGAACGAGGGTTCTATTTCAAACGTACTAAAGCGGAAGGGGGCCCCTTAGACAAGAAGTGGTGTCCCGGTAAAGCATGTATAAATGGGACAGTTTCCGGAAAAATTAACCCCTCTTTTTCGCCGAGTAGTGAAGAGGAGATATTAAAAGAACTCAAGGATAGAGTCAAATACCATAAAAAATGGTCCCGGGTAGCTGAGATTAAGCCCTACCGTATAGGTGATTTTAAAGGTTATCTTCTTACGACAAAGCTGCACTATAGTAGGGGGTACTATGATGGTGGATATGTCAGTAGTGGTACGAGTGCCTATGGAGAGGGTTGGGTTCTGAAAGGAAAGGAAACAATTCGAGTTGAATATCTTGTGGGAGGTAGTGGATGCTTTAACAATAGTCAACGTGCATTTCAAGAATTTCAAACAAAAGCGGCTAAAAGCGAGGCAGATTCAATATTGGCAGGATTGCAGCTGATTGTAAATGGTAAATTTACCAGTACGCTTTATACCGGTCCAAAACTTGATGGTTCTGATATGTTGAAAGTAACGCTTATGACACTTCCGAAACGCCCTTCATTTCTGGGTGAAACAGTTGAGGTGACTGCTCAGACAAGTGGTGGCAAATCACCGTATACTTATACATGGACGGGTGATCATGGAGGCAAGGGGGCAAAAGTACTGTTTGCTTCCAGAAAAGCGGGAGATCATCAACTTTCAGTGACCATCACCGATGCCAAAGGTGATACTGCTACAGCAAGCATTACGATAAAAGTGGAGGCTTTAAAGGTTATAGTTAAGCAAGATTCACCAGTTAGTTCCACTGTTATTCTGGGAACGCCTGTTTTGTTTAGTGCGAAAGTTGAGGGCGGAGACAAGAGCAAGCAAGAGTATCTCTGGCAACCCCATCCCGAAGTAGCTTTTGATCCATTTGACAATTCACTCAACACCAAAGCGATTTTCTCTGCCCTTGGTACGTACAACGTATGGATTCAAGTCTTTCACAAAGATAATGGACGGCGCATAACTGCGGGTGAATCACAACAGCTTGAATTAGAAGTAGTGTCTCCAAAGCTGAGTCTTAGCAGTAGCAAGAATGCACCATATGTGGGTGAAAAAGTGACGATAAAAGTTCAGGAAGAGCCAAAAGTTAAAGATGACCTTATTGCTTTTTGGTGGGAGATCAAAGGTGGTCAAACGCTAAGTGCTGGCCCTGAAGTAAATAGCCCAGATGACAGAGCATATTCATTCACCCCCCAAGATACCAAGCCTGTCATGGTGACTGTCCATGCAAAATCAAAAGAGAATGGGGATGATCTTGGAGAAGCAAGTCTCACGATTACTGCAAAATCCTACGCTGTCTCCATCGGCGAGCCCAGATATTTGGGACCCAAACCCAGGATATGGAAATGCGATACACAGCTTGGCGGAGATTGTCCGGGCCTGGTAGAGGTGTCGGACCAGCAATTTGCTGTTTTTCATGATATTTTCATGAAAGCCACCGTCACTCCTGCGCTGAATGGAGCAACGTATGACTGGTCAGTTGAACCAACAGGTCTATGCGGAATGCCCGGGGCCGGTGACGAGATCAAAATCAACTGCAGCCAGACAGGTTCTTATGAGGTGTCGGTAAAGGTTCGCAATTCGGATAATGCTGAGATAGGCAGCGCCTCTGGCACTGTAACTATTTCAGTTTCCCAGGATGAATTAGAAAGAGCATCCAAAGCAAAAGAGGTTCAAGATAAAATTTTAAAAGCAAAAAAAAAGGTAAAAGAAGGGTTCCTTGACGAAGGGATAGCCCTTATAGAAGAGGCAAAAGGGTTGGATCCGAAAAACCCTGAGGCTGAGCCGCTTGCCCAAAGGTGGAAAAGCCAGAAGGAAGCCACCGACCGTCAGCTGAAGAGGATAAAGAAACTGATAGAAAGCTCCAATTTTAAGGAGGCCAAAAAGGCTTTCATTACGGTCAAGGAATTTTATCCCAACTACCCGACGGTTGTGGAAATTGAGGGACTGCTCAAAGAAAGGGAAGCAACACACAAGAAACAGGAAGAAATTAAGCTGGCGGAAAAGAAAAAAACGGCAGACCAGGAGAAAAAAGCAGGGAGTGCCCGGAAGATTACTGAGGTAAAAGACCTTGTTGCTCAAGGCAGGCTGTCGGAGGCCATAAATGTTGCAGAAGGCCATGCCAGGGCAAACCCTTCAGATCAGCAAGCCGTGGCTCTGGTAAAAAGGGTGAAGACCCAGAAAGAAGCCACCGATCGTCAGTTAGAAAAGATAAAGAAGCTGGTTGAATCCTCCAATTTTTCGGAAGCCAAGAAGGTCCTTGCATCGGTCAAGCAATTTCATCCCAAGTATACCCCAGTATTGGAAGCCGATAGCCTGCTAAGAGACAGAGAAGCAGTACAGAAAAAGGAGCAAAAGCGTAAGAAGTCTGAAGAGATACAAAGGACAGCGCAGAAGCAAAAGGAGGAGAGCGCCCGAAAGGATGGCGAGGACGTAAGAAAGCCGGATGACCGTAAAAGATCGCTAGAATACTACCAACTCGACCTATCAGTAATTAAGCCATATCACGCACGAAATGAATCGGTTTACGCAGTAGATGGGATTCCGGTTTCAGGCTACAACGGTAAGTCTGCACCGATCGTCTGGCTGACCTGGTGCAAATCCCCAAATAATGACGGCGTTTGTTATCCAAACAGCGCTGCCTGGGCGCTTCCAGGCATCAAGGCTGCATCTATTCTGATGTCTGCCAATCTTTCATGGTGGGGCAATGCCCTTCGAGGGAAAGCCGTGCTCAGGCTAACGGTCAGCGGCCGGGGAGGCGCAACGTGCACCTTCAACGTGGTCGTAGGCAAGCATGTGGCCGAATGGAACGGGGGCGTCATAGAGCCTGCATCCAATGTGGCTGTCAAACAGGGTGTGCCGGGGCCTTCAGGGCGCTGGTTCATCTCCCGGTTTGCTCTGGGCGATATGGAAGTAACCCAGGTGCAGTTGGACCTGTTGGACGCGCCCAAACATGGTAAGGACCAATATGGTGTTGCTGAGATTCATGGCATTACCCTTATGGCAAAAACCGAAGACATTGCCGGGGGGACGCTGAGTAAACAAACTGTACCGGGCCGCCATGAAACTTCACCCCCCGGGAAGGTATCGAGCAGTTCCGTTTACGGTCGCAACACCAGGGGAGACGTCTTCCAAGGTGGCCGCTGGGCTGGGGCCCAAAACCAGCAAGCCTGGATCCAGCGTGATTTTGAAACTTCGGTGGATATTGCTGAAATATATATCGGTCGGGCGAGTACGGACGTAACCACGGATGGTTTCAGGATTGTCATTAAGCTGCAAAAGGAAAACGGGCAATGGATCGTTGTGGATGAACTGAGAAATACCAATATTAATCGGACTCAATTGTCTTTTGGAAATGTCGGTAAATCGATTCCTTTTTATCGGAAAATTCTGGCGCCTACAGTACGTGCCAAAAGCTTTCGACTGGAACTGCTGGGGCATGGCTGGTTTGATGCGGAAGACATTCGTATCATTCCCGACAGATACACCAAGCAGTCTACTCCCTTATCCCCGGACCATGCCCCGGTGACAAAGAAAGACTCTGGGCAAACATTTTCCATTCAGGTTTCCTCTGATCGAAACATCATTGGAGAGCCTACTTTCGAGCACGATGTACAGGGAAATAAGAACATCCATGTGGTGGACAGAAACCAGTCCCGCAGCCAGTTAAAACTGATTTTTTCGGACAGCCGATTGAACAGTCCAAATCCAAGGAAAGCCAGCCTGATCCTGAATGTACCAGGCATAAAAGATGCGGAATCCCATCATGGCTTTTTGCTCTATCAGGGGAACGTGCTGGTGGGCAAATCAGGACAGATTAGCAGGGGATCGCAGATTGTCATTAGTCTTGATTTATCCAATCTCAAACTGAGCGACCCTGTCTCTCTGATCGTCAAAGGTGCCAGCGACGATGGCTCATATGTCATGTCTAAGTCCTCGGGCAGGGGGGCTGTCTTGATGATTGAGCAATAGTTTTGTGCTATTATTTAAGTAGATTGCTCTATATTTAATAGAATATTTGATTGAGAGATAAAAAGAAAGATGGAATTTTTTTAAAACACAAGGCATTAATTTCGCCTGGATTTATTTTTTTGCCTTTTATACGCTTTTTTAAGATATTATATTTAAGGATAATTGTGAATTAATATATTCTTTCAGGGAGGGAAAACATGGGAAGTCGATGTTTGTTAATTTTTTTTATCACGTTAGGTCTGATTTTCAGTACCGTTTCCGGCGGCTTGTCTCTGGAAAACAGGACACCGGTAAAATTGGATGGAAAACAGATTCTGCCCCTGAGGGTGTTGGCCAGGTCATTTTCCAATGTTTATACTGAAAAACGTCAGGACAGCGTTATCGTCAGAGAAAATGTGCCTGCATTTCAGCCATTTTATGTGTATACACAACCCATTCCGGAAGATATAGAACTGGGGGATGCCTGGTACGAAGTGGGAACCGACAATCGTGGAACGGTGGTTGGCTGGATGAAAGCAGATGATGTATTTGAGTGGAAACAGACCATGTGTCTGGCCTATACCCATCCCGAGGGACGAAAACCGGTTTTGATGTTTGAAAAGCGAAAGGATTTAATTGATCTGCTGGCGGCTTCAGAGGAAGAACGAATCACAAAGGCATCAGCGCTTTACACCGCCATTGATACCGGAAATGTGGCCTCTGATTTCCCGGTAATTTCAGTGGAACCCAAAAAAGCCGTGGATATATCTCAATCATTTTATCTGTTGCCCATCCTGGATTTTCAGACCATGGAGATCGGGGGGCGTGAAGGACGAGCCATCAGGCTGGCGGCGGTTGCCGGATCAGGTCCCAACGCCAGGGAAAAGACAGATATCCGAACGAATCCAGGGTATCTCAATGAGGCCACGGGCGGTTCCACCATGGCAGCTGAGGAAATATTGAAAAAATTGGCCATAGATATTGTCTGGGTCATGGATACCACAGTGAGTATGCGCCCGTATATTGAAAAAACCCTTGACGTGGTCCGAAATGTTTCCAATGAAATCACACAGGATAAAGAACTGGCAGGCGCCATCCGTTTCGGCATCTGGGGATATCGTGATCCTGTGGATGAAATTCCGGGCATTGGTTACACCACAAATAATTATACCCCTTCACTACAGTCCATTGATGCATTTAATGCCACGCTTGCCGGAGTGGATGTCACCACCATTGATTCCGTGGATTATGAAGAAGATATGTTTTCAGGTATAAGTGATGCCATTGACCTTACCAGGTGGACCCCTGAAGCCTTACGCTTCATTGTTCTGGTGGGAGATGCCCCGGGACACGAACTGGGACACAAATGGAATCTTTCTGGAATGGATGAGAATACTTTGAGAAGTATTGCCGACGACAAATCCGTTTATCTGTTTTCTCTTCATATTAAGGAGCCCAGGGCCAAGCGATTTCATGAATCTGCCCAACGACAGTTTATGGGATTGAGTCAGAACAAAGGCGTTTCTGAGGCATCCTATTACAGTGTTAATGCAAGTGATATGGATGATTTTTCTCGAATCACTTCGGAATTGGTATCAAAGTTCAGCAGAGCCCTGTATACCGCCAAGCAGGGCAGTGTGGTGGGAGAGTTCATGGATGCCATGGGTGATGTAAATAGCATGGAGGGCACCAATCGTCTGGGTAGTATGGATCCCACCCCCGGAATATTGGCCGGAACATCAACCGATGATTCTCAGATGGCAACGATTGCTCAAGCAGGTGACCCGGCAGGCGATTCCATGTCCCTTTCAACAGACATGCCCCTTAATGATACCATCCCTGCTGTTTCCAACAACACCCAGGGAGAATTGGGCGCTCTGGAAGAATCCGTACCTGTCTCCACAACTGTTGCCAAGGGGGAGTTGGGCTTTCTTACAGAAGCCGCCATTGACACCCCTTCCGGTGCAATGATTGATTCCATGATCCAGGCGGCTCTGGTGGAATGGATCGGTAGCCAGACCGGTGCCAGTGCTCCCAGGGATATTGTGGCCTGGGCCGTTGATAAGGATATGATGGAACCAGCCATTCAGTCCATGGAGGTGAGGCTTCTGATCAATAAACGCCAACTGGATTCCCTCAAAACCGTTCTCACAGATGTAATGTCAGCAGGTATGCGTGGACAGATTGGTGGAGAGGCTTTTTTTGATGCTCTCCAGGCCACAGCAGCCACAGCAGCCAGAGATCCTAATCTCATAAAAAATGCCAAAACCATGGCCAAGACAGGTCTTATCCCGGAGTTTCTGGTGGGACTCCCCTATAAAAGTCGGCTCATGGACATGAACAACGAGCTTTGGGCCAGCTGGTCCATTGATGAACAAGATGAATTTCTTAATGAACTCAATGCCAGAATTCAGGCATACGTGGCCATCCACGATGCCCCCGATGGCTGGATAAAACTCAATGAAGGGGATGATCCGGATGAAGCTGTGTATCCCATCAGCCTGGAGCTACTTCCGTAAAGCTGTTTTTGGAAAACAAAGAAAGTACAGCTCGACATAAGCCATCTGTTGTTTTTTTATGACGGTTTGCGCTGTATTTTTTTGAAAAACCACGATAAGGGAGTCAGCCTTTTTCAATGTACCATTTTCCCGGGGCGGTATCCATCGAATCCAGCACTCCGGATTTAATAAATGGTAAATCAATAAGATCTGACCCCCTAAGAAGCGTAATTAAATTTATGTCCGGCAGTGATAGTAATAGTTACGTTTTACATGGAGACGATAAATTCGATGCGTGTTTTTGACAAGCCAAGGCCAATCGAAGAGGTTTTGTTGATGCGTGGGGTGCGAAAAGTAAGGGAAAAAGGGGGTGTGAATTTTGAAATCCAGATTCCTTTTCTGACCATTGCGCGGGGAGAGTTTGTTGCGGTGGTGGGCCCCAGTGGGTGCGGAAAATCAACACTTCTGGATATGCTTGCCCTGGTATTGAAGCCCACTGAAGCCACCACCTTTAGCTTCAGACCCTCTCCCCGTGATATTGCATTGGATATAACGGCACTTTCGGATAGAAATGCAGCTGCCATTCGAAAACGTTACATCGGCTATGTGCTGCAGACGGGAGGACTGTTACCGTTTCTTAGCGTCCAGGAAAATATTCTGCTGCCCTGTCGGCTAAATGGCGTCGCACAAGATGATACCATCCAAAATCTTGTGACCAGACTGGGAATTGAAGATCAGCTTTCAAAAAAACCACAGCATCTTTCCGGAGGCCAGCGACAACGGGTGGCTATTGCAAGAGCCCTTGCCTTCAGACCCCTTTTTGTTCTGGCAGACGAGCCCACTGCGGCTGTGGATAAATTAACCGCCATTGAGATTAT
This sequence comes from Desulfocicer niacini, assembly GCF_054657595.1. Classification (NCBI taxonomy): domain Bacteria; kingdom Pseudomonadati; phylum Thermodesulfobacteriota; class Desulfobacteria; order Desulfobacterales; family Desulfobacteraceae; genus Desulfocicer; species Desulfocicer niacini. Next base: position 24,047 of record NZ_BAAHYK010000035.1, on the reverse strand, counting down.
GGATGAATTTAAGGAATTAACCTCTCAAATGGGTGTCACCCTGGTGATGGTCACCCACAACAAGTCGCTGTTAACCAATGCTGTTGACAGAACAATTACCTTTTCTGTGGAGAAAAAAAATAAGCATCACACCGTATCCATGGTATATGAACCAGGTCAAAATGGCGACAAGGAGTTAATATGACCGTGCAGGAGCATAGCATTATATGAGGAGCCTCGGTGGAGCCCCAGCCAGGGGAATTGTTTTTAATCTGTCCCGTGCTGACCTGGTGCATGAGTGGATTCTCACCCTGTGTCTGATCATGGCGGTTTCAGCGGTTCTTGCGCCTTTGTTAATTTTGTTTGGACTGAAATTCGGAACCATTGAGCTTCTCAGGTTTCGTCTTGTTGAAGATCCCCGGAACAGGGAAATCCGGCCCATGATCAGTAGATCTTTCCAACGGGATTGGTTTGATACCATGAAGCAGCGCAGTGATGTCTCGTTTGTGATTCCGGCAACGCGTCAGATTTCGGCCACGGTGGATGTCAAGATTAAGGGCAACATGGGAGATGAAGCTCATGAGACCCACGCCATGGATATTATTCCCACGGGACAGGGAGACCGGCTTCTCCTGGAAAATGGGGCTGCTATTCCAGGTCCAGGATCTTGCGTTCTGACCCAGGCCGCGGCAGCAACCCTTGGAGTGGAAAAAGGCCGGATACTCACCGTTGCCACTAAGCGATTAAAGGCAAATCGGTATGAAAAGGGTGAGATAGATCTTGTGGTTTCAGATATTCTTTCTGATCGGGCTGGTACGTTAAAATCGCTTTATGTTCCATTGGATTTGCTGGAGGCGGTGGAACACTACAAGGACGGACAGGCGGTTCCAGAATATGGATGGCAGGGAACAACCCCCCGGGCGTACCCCCTGTATGACGGGCTGGTGCTGATCCTGGCAAAGCCCTTGAATAAAATAGATGAGCTCAAGCTGATAACCAATACCGGGTTCTCCCGGATTGAGTCTTTGACTCCCAGGACCCTTCAGGACCGGGCCGGTGTTCACATTGCCCCTGGAAAACCCATCTATCTACTGTCCACCGGGAAAAATCCAGCCAGACAAGACAGTGTTCAGGCTGTGGCTTACCGCCTTCGTGGCAAAGACGCTGTATTGATTCCCTGGGTGAATGGGCTTCGTGCCCGGATAATCAAGTCGCCTGGCAGCCCCCCTGTGGATGTGACATTGTTCAGCCTCTCTGTGTCTGCTGAAAAAGGTTCTGATCTGGGACTTTTTCCCATTCCCCCGTGGCCAGTGCTTTTTCTCTCCCATGATGCAGATGACGGCAGCACCCTATGGCGAAGGATCATGGTTTCAGAACCTCTGCATCTGCACACCACCCCCTTGCAGATGACGGTAAACCGGGAGGCGGAAGGTCTGACATTTCCCGTGCAATCGGAAATGTATCCCATTGATGGACCCACTGCAGGGGCCAACATTGCCTTTGTTCCGGCCCGGTTGGCCGGGATACTGAACCTGTTCCGGCATCGTAATCTTACCTATGATGACCAGCGGGATGAGTTTGTTCTTTCACGGCGGGGATATGCGGGATTTCGACTTTATGCCAATACCATTGACGATGTGGATTCCCTTAAAAATTACTTTGAATCACAGGGGATTCCTGTGCACACCCAGGCTGATCGTATCCGGGACGTGACGGAACTTGACACCTACCTGAGCCTGATTTTCTGGCTCATCGCAACAGTGGGAGTGGTGGGGGGAGTTGCCTCGCTCATGGCAAGCCTTTACGCATCTGTGGAACGTAAACGCAGGGATTTGAGTATTCTTAGACTCATCGGGCTTTCCGGTGCAGCGCTGTTTCGTTTTCCCATTTATCAGGGAATTCTCATTGCCGTCTGTGGATTTGGCGTTGCTCTGTGTTTTTTCCAATCCGTGGCATGGGTGATTAATTTTTTGTTTCAGGACCATTTCGGGACCCAAGAAAGTTTATGCCGACTGGCCGGGTGGCACATCTGGGCATGCCTTGCTGGAACCATGGCTGTGGCGGTTATGGCCGGGGGGACTGCCGCATGGCGGGTGACCCGCATTGAACCTGCCGAGGCCTTGCGGGATGAGTAATACTGCCAAATCTTTACAAGATCAACCCCAATATTTACGGTTAAAGGAATGGGAAATGATCAATAAAACAATCTTTTTTTGTTTCTGGCATGTCTGTGGTGCAGGCCTCCTGTTTTTTGGGGGAGCAATGCTGCTGGGCCTTGTTCTCCTACCGGTGACATCTGCCACTGGTGCCGATGTATCCAAGGTAGATGTATTCAATCCAGCACCTGCCCAGGGTGATTTTGTTCTGCCCATGCCCAACAATGCCCGCATGGTGTTTCGACCTGTGTTTATCGGTGAGGGCAGTGATCCTTTCGCCCTTCGAAAATTCAAAATGGGTGACCCCGATTCCGGGTTCAAGGAGTATCCCACAACAGTTGCTCTTGGCGGGTCCTTTGTGGGAGAAAAAGATGGCGGCAGCGACTGGCTATATTACATGGGAAAATATGAAGTGACACAGGGCCAGTATGCAGCGGTCATGGGTACCTCCGATGTAAACCCAGGGGCTTTGACGGGCAAGCAGTATCCCATGGCGGACATTTCCTATTTTCAGGCATTACAATTTATTGATCGTTACAATCAATGGTTGTTTGCCAATGCCATCAACTCCCTGCCGCGGAATGAAACCGCAGTGGGCTATGTCAGGCTTCCCAATGAGATTGAGTGGGAGTTTGCCGTTCGGGGAGGAGCAACCGTTTCCCCCGATGACTTTGATCGAAGGCTTCCCTATGAGGAGAACCTTTCAAAATGCGAGTGGTTTTCCGGCCCTTCATCCTCCCATAATAAGGTAAAACCCGTGGGGCTTTTATTGCCCAACAGTCTTAAGATCCATGATATGCTGGGCAATGTAACGGAAATAACCGGCAGTCTTTACCAGATAGAGTATTATCAGGGGCGCAGTGGGGGATTTGTGGCACGGGGGGGGCATTACCTTACCGCGGGGAAAAGGCTGCGATCTGCTCTCCGCACCGAGGAGCCTTTTTACATGGGCACTGCTGTAAAAGGGTTTAAACCCAATCAAAAACCCACCATGGGACTGCGACTGGTACTTGCCAGTATTATTTATGCAGATCGGAATACCACCAGCCGTTTGGATGATGCCTGGGAAGCGTATCGAAAGGGAAAAGGAGCAGGCCTGCCCGCGGCGGTATCCATTAGCCCAACCAGTGCTCAGACCGGTGTCAAAAAAGAAGATGCCTTTATCCATTTTAACCGGATAAAGAAAGAGATTCAACAAAGCAAAAATATATCTGAAGGGCTTCGCCAGGAATTGGGATTGCTTGAAGCGGCACTGGGTGACATCGAATTCATACGGAAACAGGCAGATGAGGATGCTGCATATGCCTGGGCAAAAATTGCTGCAGAACGGGGCTTTTTTATTTTCAGGGAGATCCGCAAGCTGCCTACCTTGGACAGATTGTTGGATATTGCCCGGAAAACCGGACGTTCCAAAATGGTGGAAAGTTACACCCAACGTCGAGAAGAGCTGGTCCAGAATATTGACAATGCCCTTACCACTTACTCGGACAGCTTTCGTCAGCTGAGCAGCATCTCCACCGAAGCTGTTGAGAAAGGGTTTGAACGGTATGTTGCCTTTCTTCTTGAGCATAAGGCGGTGGAACAGGTGAGGGTTCTCAATACGGTTCGGGAACACTATTCTTTATTTTACAGGGACAAGCGTGCCAACAAGGAAAAATGGCGAGGAGATTTTACCAATATTTCAAAGATATAACGTCAGTTTGGCTTGATCATAATACCGTTCTCTCTTGATAATTGGGGGCCATGGGCTTTGGCTGGTTTATTGTAGCCGGTATTATGATCTCTTCCAAATTTTGGAAATTGGCAATATTAAAATGAGGACTTGTTTACAGCATGTGGCTCTTTGGAGAGGGGGTAGGCCCCGTTTTTTCACCCAATGTGACGGCTGGCCCATGCTGTGAGCAGGCCCTAAAATTATAAGGAGGTGTGTGATGAGAAGAAAGATTGCCGTGGCTGTTGTTTTATCGATGATATTACCCGGGATAATGGGGTGCGCTAATATTGAGAATGACGCAAAACGTACCGAAACTGAAGGGACCGCCATCGGTGCCGGGGCCGGTGCGCTTTTAGGAGGGTTGCTGGGTGCAGCAATGGGCGGTAAGAAAGGCGCTTTCACTGGTGCCGCCATTGGGGTTGCGGTGGGAGGTATTGCAGGCAATGTTTATGGACGTCATGTTGCAACGGAAAAGCAGAAATACGCAAAAGAAGAGGAGTGGCTGGATGCCTGCATTGCCAGCCTCGAAGAGACAAATCAGGAAACCATTGCCTACAATGAAGAATTGTCGGTTAAAATAGAGACGTTGGAGGCAGAAACCAGTCAATTGGCTACGGCTTATAAGGCGAAAAAAACTGGTAAGAAAACGCTGTTGGCCAAAAAGAAAACCGTTGACAGCCAATTAACCGATGCGCGGAAAAAATTGGATCGAGCCAGGTTTGAGCTGACCAATCAGGAACAGGTACTGGCCCAGGCCCGGAGAGATCAAACTCAAAAGACCTATGAGAAAACATTGGATAACAAAATTGCCTTGCTTAAAGCCAACATTGCAGAACTTGAAACGCATACAGAACAGTTGGCGTCCATGTCCAGCCGTATGTCAGTATAAGTTTGGCTGCTATTACCCCATCATATTAGGAGACGCGTTATAATGCAGTATCGCTTTGTCTATCTGATATTAATCTGTGTATTTATCCTGACCGGTTGCATGGCCTCTACGCATGATCCCAGGGAAGGGGGATTGTTAAGTTATAATCCCAAGGCCTATGAAGAGCGTATTGCCCATCGAAAAGCCCGGAAAGATGAACTGGAAATCCAGAAGATGAGTGAAGAAAAAAGAACTGCAAATCTGGAAGAACAGATTCTTCTCAAACAATTTGAACGGAATGCCCTGGCAAAAAAAATTACCGCCCTGGATTCGGATATCCTGCAAATTGAAAAACTTCTGGCCGGAGCAACGTCTGAGACCGATGCTCAGAAACATGCCCTCTGGAAGATTAATACCCAACTGAAGAAATCCAGAAAGGATCTTGAAGCTGCCAGAACCAACCCGGTGGACACCAAGTCCAAGGAAAACGAGGTGATCCGCCTGGAAAATGAGATTGACCGCCTGCTGGAAGAGGCCGAGGCGCTGAGTCAACTGTGAGTGCTGCTTTGTCTATAAAAACAAGTTATTGTGTGTTATTTTTAATAAAAATAAGTATAGTATGCAATATCTTTTTGCACCTTCTTGTAAAAGGAAAAATTTGAGATGCATGGGATGTTGCATCGAATGGTATGGATGTTTTACGGTCCCCTGTTTTTGTTTGTTTCTCTTTCCGGTGTATCATGGAGCCAGTCCGGTTCCACGTCCTGGGTGAGCAATAATGACATGCTGCTGTTCTATGAAGCCATTGTCAGGCTGCAGGAGAATGCCCTCATGACAGAACCCGCACGTACAATGGTTCAAAAGGCCATTGCCGGATATCTTGAACAGCTTGACCCGTTTTCCCATTACTTGACACCCCGGGAATATTCCGTTTATAATCAGGGCCAGAACAGCCAGTATGCAGGGGTGGGCATGGATATTTTTAAGGATCGATCCGGCCGGTTGGTATGTGTGCCCTACCCCGGGGGGGTGGCCCATAAAAGTGGGGTGGTGTATGGAGATACTCTTACCTTTGTTGATGGGAAAACTGTAGAAAACTTATCCGTTTTTACTGTTGCCGGAATGGTCCGTGGAGAAACCAACAGCTCCGTTACGCTGACGGTTCAACCTTTTTCCGGTACTCCAATACAGCACTCCCTGATTCGCCAAAAGATCTCCTTTGAGTCCGTTCAGTTGATTTTGACCGGAGAAATTCCGGTCATCAAGATTATTCGATTCACCAGTCATACGGCAACGGAACTTAAAAAAGTTGTGGAGCAAATGAGTGGGGCTGCTTCCATAATTATTGATCTTCGGGGAAACACCGGCGGAGATCTTTTCTCCGCCATTGATGCTGTTTCCCTTTTTTTAAAATCCGGGCTGAAGATCATTGATATGAAGACCCGGGAAGGAATAAAATCCTACGAGGCCACCGATACCACACTGGGCCTCACCTCCCGCCTGCTTTTATGGCAGGATTCTCTGACAGCCAGTGCTGCCGAGGTTTTTATTGTGGCACTGACCGAAAATGGCAGAGCTGTTTCCCTGGGTCAGACTACTTTCGGAAAGGGTGTATCCCAGAAAATTATTGAATTAACCGACGGATCTGCAATCATTGTTACTAACAGCGCATTGCTGTCCCCCCATGGTGTTTATTTCCATAAGCAGGGGCTACGTCCAGATCATTGGGTGGACGCAGCCGTTACCGGTACATCGGATAAGGGTTACTGGATCAAAACAATGGAAATTTTAAATTTAACGCAAAAATAATTATTAACCCTGTCCCGGGTCCAGGGAGACAATCCTCAAGGTTTTCTCTTTTTTGAACCATTTACCATGTACTCTGGATGTTTTTACCAACAATAATTGCTGAATTGCAGAACAAGTTTACAATGCATCTACAACAGCTTTTGCATCATCAACGGTTGTATCGTCATGGGTTACATTTTTAATAATGTTAATAAAAAAATCGAAGTCACCGGTAAAATTAAAAATTTTATCAGCAACGTAATTTGATACTTTTACTTTGTTGTTAAATTGATCCTGGGCATTACCCATATTGACAAGTTCCTGGGCCGCATTAATCAATGAAAAAATAACCTCCCCCCTTGATTTACCGCTGATAAGTTCTGCAACCCAGTATGCGATACCATCTGGATCATCAACTATAGTTTTGCCCAGTGTGTTTTCATAAATATGTTTAATAAATTCTAAATTCGAATCCAGACTAGAGCCAAAATAATTTTTTGCACTGTCTGTGCTGAGCATCACATTGGCGGTGGAAATCATGTCCGGTTGATTTCCTTGCCAATAAATATTTCCTTCTCCTTCAGATGCTCTGCCAAAAATAGCGACATATAGTTGTGAAATTTGGGTTTGGACTATTTTGTCTGTTGGGAATAATACCGTCAGACCGGATTTCAAAAATTTATTTGCTTCCAGCATGCGCCATGGTAAATAACTTGTACCGGAAAGAAGTTTTCCTGTGCCCAATGCCTGCAAGCATAAATTCCATGATCCTTTTAACGAATTCCAATGAATTTCATCGTCATCGCTCATTCCAAAAGATTCTACATTTCCCAAGGGGCTGAACATATCCTGAAAAAGTAAATAGTCAAAAAGCGTTGCAAACTCTTTGGGATAGTCCGATGAAATCATTGCTGCATAATGTGGTGCGATCACAGGATACCCCATGACAGCCACTCCATCAAAATTTGCTTTGTTATGCCCGCCAAGTCCCCACGCTGCATAGTATGATGTATCTCCAGATATAGTATTCGGCTCTGGCTTCGTTAAAAACCAAGGCTCTGGAGCTTCAGATGCGCTCGGCTCTGGCTCCGGTAAAAGCCAAGGCTCTGGAACTTCAGATGCGCTTACTCCAAAAAAGCCATAGGAATCATAATAGTGTCCCAGAAAATAATTTATCTGCCTTTCAGCTGCCTGTTTACGATAGATATTCCAATTATTACCCCAAGCATCTGTTTTATCCATTTTAAAAAAAAGATTGGCCATTTCATCGTTGAAACCAGAGCCATCCCATGTAGGTATACAACTTTCTTTTTCTACCTTGCAGACATTGCCAGTGGAGGCAGCATATGCCAGGGCCATGATAAATGTTTCAGATCCAAAAACATCCCATCTATTTTCAATAAGATCCCAAGGCGCTATTTTTATTAATTCATTTTTTGCATAGCCATGGGAAATAGAGCGAGTATCTCTTTCTGTCAATTCATTCCAATCAAACGCATTAATCATCTCTTCCAGAGATGCAGTTGAAATATTCAGGGACTGGCATGCCATTATCGTTGAAATTAAGCTTATAACGCTATCAATGGTTGAATATTCAGTTGTTTCAGCGATATCTCCATTGATCAAAAAATGAGGCAGCAGACCGTTATGGGTGGGCAGTGTAAGTATATTGTCTTTAATGCTTTCAATAATAGATCTCGCAGAGTTTTCCTCAATAAACCCTAAGTCATAAGCAACAGCTGTGACCAGAGCAAATGCACCCGTGGCTTGAATTGCAGCATAATCATTTATCGGCCATCTGGCTCTGTCTCTTAACAAGCCTGTTTTGTTATCATAGCATTGTGTTAAATGACCATATGTGTATAGGAATGTAGCGGTGGCAGTATTAAGACCTTCTGGCAATTCATATAAAAAACAAAGCTTATTGACAATAGCATATCCCTTGCCATCAACAATTAAATTAATTGATTTTATAGAGGTTGTCGCAGGTATGGTAACCCTAAGTGTTCTTTTTCCCCAATCCAGATCAAATGTCTCAGAAAAAAGAGTCAAATTGTTTTCATCTTTGCATTCAAGTTTTATTTTGCCGTAAGCATCTGTGATTTGAATTTCAATTTCGTTAATTTGTGGTTGAAATTCTTTTTTAATGTATTGTCCCAAGGGGTAATTCAGGTCTAATGTTTCAGGTTCTGTCATCTTGTGCACAAGACTTGTCCAAATACCCGCCCAACCTGAATTGACTGTTATCGTAGCATTACCACCCCCCAATTCAACTAAAAAATCGCCATCGCCCATTGTTCCACGATCAGTGCCAATCCTTGAATAATACCACTCTTGAGTTACTGATGATGTGGCTGTATAGTCATCAATAATAATTTTAGATGAAGCTTGTGCATTTGGATTGGATAGAACTAAAAGCATAAAACTTATTGATAAAGCAAAATAAATTTTTTTCATCTTCCCCCCCCCTAAAAAATAATAATTTTGTTTTGGCAAAATATTTCATTTTACCATTAATGTAAGGGATTTATTCACAATATGGACCACTCTGGAATGGGGTCAGACTTGCTTTGACACTTATGTTTATACAGTCAGTAGACTAAAAACATATTGGCTGTTAAAAAATCAGTTGCTAATACCACATAGCCTGATCCCATTGGCCCATCAATTATTATGGGTGGCCCACGTTACGACCAAGCCCAATGTAAGTTATCCATATAAAAGCAAGAATATTCAGTGATTCCTTTACATATCATTGAAATGAAACTTTAGTTAGTCCGGATTGTTGAGAATTTATCGAAAAATATATGAAGTTACGAAAAATATTATATATGTAATTTGCCATAGCATTATGAGTAGTAATTTGCAAATGTTTTTTTTGATGACTATCAATACAAATTAATTTACACATTGGGCGCCTAAAAAAAAAATGCTTAAAAAGAAATTTGGTCATCTATATCAAGGCTTGTTTTTTAATTTTGATCCGGGGTAAAGAATGAGATCAAAGATACATCAAAAAACATTTTAAAAGGATAAGGCTCATCTCGGGTTTGGGGTCTTTTTTGTGATTGTTCATAATAATTTGAAATCATATTGAATAAATCCGTTATTCCAGTGCGCAAGCCCTTGCCATATTTAAAAAAAATGGGGAAATTTGCTGTTTGCCCTTGCATTTTATAATGCTATCCTTAGCTTAAAAATTATAAATAAATGCTTTTCAATGAAAAAAATCATCTCTTTTAATTCTTATAACCGCCACGGGCGGATCTTGTTCTGACCTCGGTCTGCCCACGACAAAGCATGCAAAAATTTCCAATTGATCGGGGTTTTATTATAAAAAAAAAGGAGAACATTATGAAACTAAATGAGTGTGTCCCCCAGAAGATATCCAAGTTAATGTTTTCATCATTGCTTATGCTGGCTGGTGTGGTGCTTATTATAATTGGAATCACCTTGGTACCAATTATAGGGTTTGTCTTAGCTGTTCCCGTTATTGGTTTATCCATTTATGTTTTTAAACTTCATTTAAATGAAAAGTGCGAAATTGATATGTCCTCAAAATAATTGCTTCCTGTGTTTAAATCATAACTTTAAAGGCCTTTTGATTGATACAATCAAAAGGCCTTTTCTTTTTGATGGCAGTTGTAATTAAGATGAATGTTTACGTTTTTTTGCACAAAAATTCATTGATCTCTGATGGTTCAAGCCTTGGATCATAAGAATCTATTTACATTCTGTACGGAAAGACGGAGCGTCTTATCAAATCTTGTTGCCTTTTCAAACTGTTTTTAATAGAAAGATCAGATCAGCCACCATTTTCAAGGAGGCCCAGGACTGTATAAAGTCCTTTGTAGGTTATGGATGATGAAACACTAAAAGGAGTTATATAATGCCAAAAGCAACCACGAATGGTATCCAGGTAGAATATGAGACGTTTGGAGACAAATCTTTCCCATCGGTATTGTTAATCATGGGCTTGTCTGGTCAATTGATTCATTGGCAAAAAGAATTTTGCATAAAACTTTCAAATCAAGGATATCATGTCATCAGATATGACAACAGGGACGCCGGTTTATCAACAAAATTCAAGGAATTTACTTTGAAAAAGACCATGGAGAACATCGGGGCTTGTCTTATGAAAAAAAAAGCTTCTGTCCCCTACAGTATTGAAGATATGGCAGATGATGCGGCAGGACTTCTTGATTTTCTGGATATTCAAAAAGCCCATATCTGTGGGATGTCCATGGGCGGATTTATTGCACAGACATTTGCAATAAACTATCCAGATCGCATTTTGAGCCTCACCTCCATATACAGCAATCCCGGTAACAGGAAAGAATATCAACCGACACAAAAAGTCTCGGAATTCATGCTGTCACCCGTACCGTCAAATCGTGATGCCTACATTGAACAGATGGTAAGCTATTTTAAATTGATTTCCGGATCAGGGGTTCCCTTTGACGAAGATTTTCATCGAACCTTGGCAGGCCAATCCCATGATCGTTCTTTCTGTCCGGAGGGTACGGCAAGGCAGACCCTTGCTATTTTAACCCAAAAAGACAGAGGGGCAGACCTGGAAAAATTATCCATCCCGACTCTTGTCATCCATGGAGATGATGACCCGGTGGTTCCATTGCCAGGCGGAAAAGCCACGGTTGATGCAATCCCAGATGCTGAATTGAAAATAATCAAGGGAATGGGCCATGCCATGCCCAATTTGCAGGCATATTGGACTGAGATTTTAGATGCAATGGTGTGTCATATGGGCAAGGCCGTTGAAAACATGACAAAAAAAGAATAAGACGTGCGCTGCTAGGACTGGCAGCGCTACTCCAGCCGTCAGGATATAAAAATGTACATGGGCGGTATTACGAGCTCTGTGACGTTCAACCATTTTTGCACCTGATTGATATGGCGGAAAAAATGCATTTAGGCAAGAATACTCAGTTGAGGTTGGGTCTGATTCGTATGAATTGTTCAAAGATGGAGCTGAATCATATAGAAAAAACTGTCCGGCCGCCTTTGTGGATGAAAAGTAAATGAAGCAGAAGCGACCCGTGGAGATGAAGCCCTATCTCTTAAAAGCCTTTCTGGCTACCTACGAAGGCATGATGGGCGGCAAGCGAAATTATCGCCAAAAAAACAAAAATGATGGGGATCTTCATCAAGATTCAGATATTTTCACTTACTTCATTTTAGATGAAATTGAAAAAGATAAAAAAAGTGAGAATATTGATGATTTTCAGATAGATCATGATCCATATTCGACCGGTGAAAAGAATTTCGGTGAAGATGATATCAATGAAGATGAATTTCTTTGAATTGAGGCGGGGTCTATGAGAATAAGGTTAAGATTTCACCAATCCTTTTCTTTTGACTTTGAGTCGATTATCACCCACAATCAACTCAATATTTGAGGCGATTAATCAATTAAACGACTCAGATACCCATTCAATTATTTTACTGATTTACTGAAAAAAATGATGATCAAAGCGAAATTCTGGAAGGCCTTTGCCCAGACTCGATTTAATGAGAGGCAGACAAGGGTCATTAACAGGTTACTTGATGCCGGTCCTGTCCGTAAATATTCCCCATCGGGAATAATTATCTTGATATAGTCCAAAATATCTAATATATTCCCGAACGGGAACATCCAAATTATAAATATCTGCATGCCCGATGCTTTGCATATCCATCCAAGTAATATTTGTAAATTTTCAGGGTCAACACAAAAATTCCATAAAAGGCTATCCCATGGACACAAAAACAATCGGAATGCTTGTAAGAAAAGCAAGAAAAAGACAAAAATTTACCCAGGCGGAAGCTGCAGGATACCTGAATGTGGGTATTCGTTTTTTATCTGACCTTGAGAATGGAAAATCCACAGTTCAGATGGAAAAAGCACTTCAGGTATTAGAAGGGGTGGGATATAAAATTATGATTATCCCTAAAAGCAAATACCAATTGATTCGGCATATTGAGGAAAATTTAGATAATGAATAATTTACAAGTCTTCGTAAATCAATCCAAAGCCGGTGAGTTGTGGTTGGATGATAAGGGGCGATTTTGCTTTCGCTATTGCAAGGCATGGCTCAATGCTCCCTATGCCCAGCGTCTTTCTGTTTCTCTACCATTAAGAGAAGATCCATTTTTAAAGGACGCGCCATACACATACTTCACAAATCTTCTACCTGAAGGAACAATTTTGTCCACATTATCCAGAAAGCTTGGCATCGCAGAAAATGATTATTTTGGGATGTTAAAAGCAATTGGAGGAGATTGTGCCGGGGCAGTCTCATTACATCCGGAAGGTATGGCACCCCCTGAAAATGGAAATTATATATATGAAACACTGACAGAAGCACATTTACTTAAGAAATTAAATGAATTAAAAGCCAATCCTTTTTTGGTTATCGAAGAGAGAAGAATGTCCCTGGCTGGAGCACAGGAAAAATTGCCGGTTTATCTTAAAGGTCAACAAATCTTATTACCTTTAAATGGCGCACCCTCTACACATATAATTAAAACCCCCATTGAAGGTCTTCAAGGAACTATCACCAATGAGGCTTACTGCATGATGCTGGCCAGAAAAATGGGACTGGAGGTTCCTGAAGTTAAAATTCATCGCATAGGCACATTATCTTTGTATTTGATCCGTCGCTATGACAGAATGATCATGGCCGACAGTCTTGTCCGTCTGGTCCAGGAAGACTTCTGTCAGGCATTGGGTGTGAATTCCCAACAAAAATATGCGCTGACATTACAGGATTGCTTTGAGTTGATAAGAAAGGAATGTTCAGACCCCATTACTGATTCAAAAAAAATGCTTAAATTATTTTTTTTTAACGGTTTAATCGGAAATGCAGACGGGCATGCAAAAAATATCTCTCTTATCCATGATCTAAAGGGAACCAGACTGGCCCCCTTTTATGATTTATTGTCAACACACATCTATCATGATTTTGGGAAAAGAATGCCAGGAAAGATAGCCGGAAAGAAAAGAAATTTTCTTCACCTGAAACAGGAACATTTCAAAACTTTTGCCCATGAATCAGGATTTAAACCTGATCTTGTCATTAAGGTGGCAATGCAAATGGCCGAAAAAATTCTTGTGGCTTCAAAAGAGACCACTGCAGAATTTAAAAGTCTTTATAACACCGTTTCCATCGTAGATAAAATTAACAGTGTCATAAACAATCATGCAAAAACAATCATGCATGAACTGCGGGATTCTTAATTTTAAACGAAATCCCGGAAAAACTGGTGGGTTCCGAAAATAATGGATATCATTACAATAAAATCTATCTTCGATAAAATTACAATGTGGAAAAAAGGGGGCCAAAGAGCACCTCATAAACCGCTATTAATTTTATACGCTTTGTCCCAATGCATTCAAAACAATAAGAGATTTATCAGTTTCTCTGATGTTGATCAAAAATTAACGCAGATGCTGAGCGAATTTGGGCCGACTCGGAAAAGTTACCGCCCGGAATACCCTTTTTGGAGACTACAGAATGATGGGTTTTGGGAATTGACGAACATAAAAAAAATGACTTTTCAAGAAGGTAATACGGATGCTAAGAAAAGCGAACTTATTAAATATAATGTTCATGGTGGCTTTACAAAAGAAATATATGATTTCCTTATGTCGAACCAGAGTGTAGTCCCTGAGATAGCTGAATCAATTCTAGAAAAAAATTTTCCGACTTCAATACACGAAGACATTTTACAAGCAGTTGGCCTCGACCTTGAATTTGAAAAAAATATCAAAAGAAAACGTGACCCATATTTCAGGGATAAAGTTTTAAACGCCTATGAGTATAAATGTGCAGTTTGTGGGTTTAATGTGCGGGTTGGCAATTCTTTAGTAGCACTTGAAGCAGCACATATTAGATGGCATCAAGCAGGTGGGCCTGACAGTGAAGAAAATGGTATGGCATTATGTGCATTACATCACAAACTTTTCGACCGCGGTGCTTTTACACTAACAGATGAAATGAGAATCAATGTTTCTGATAGAGCCAATGGTACAAAAGGGTTTGATGAGTGGCTTATGGCCTATCATGGTAAGGAATTATTGAAACCCCAACGACCTTCCTATTATCCAGGCCCTCAACATGTTGCTTGGCACATTCGTGAAGTTTTCCAAGGTTATGGCCGACATAATGCAATTTAATAATTGCGGTACTGCTGTCCAGGATAAAAATGGTTGGAAAAATTTGAAGCAAGGGAAAATATTATCCTTACCATGAACGTAAAATAAACCGATGCAATATTGCTTAGATGGCAATTTCCTCAGGCAGTATTAACCGAGGCCCAAAGAAAAAAAGCAATGAGTATTGATGAGCATTAAATGGCCCACAACACGGATTGACACCCCCCAAGGATCGAAAACGGCGATTGCCCCCTGGATTATATCCGCCAGCAGGGCAACGGATATCCCTGCCTACTACAGCGAATGGTTTTTTGATAAACTTGAAAAGGGCTATGTGCAGTGGATCAACCCCTTTAATCGGCTAAAATCTCAGTATGTTTCCTTTGCCAATGTCTGCGCCATTGTTTTCTGGACCAAGAACCCGAAACCCATAATCCCTTTTTTAAAACACCTGAAAGAACGTGGTATTGCGTGTTATTTTCAATTTACCCTTAACGACTATGAAGCAGAAGGGTTTGAACCCGGCGTTCCAGAGCTGAAGCAGCGCATTGAAACCTTTATGGCCCTTTCTGACATCCTTGGAAAGGAGTGCGTCATCTGGCGATTCGATCCCCTGCTTCTAACAGACCAGACAGAGCTGGATCTACTTATTTCAAAAATAGATGGGCTTGGGAAGCTCCTTAATCCATTTACAGAAAAACTGGTGTTCAGTTTTGCAGATATCAAAAATTATAAAAAAGTAACGAATACTCTGAATAAAAAAGGAATCAGGTACCGTGATTTTGATGCAGCTTCCATGACGGATATGGCCCGGAAGATCAGTGAGATAAATAAGCCCTGGGGGTTGAAACTTGCCACCTGCGGTGAGGGTATTGATCTTGACAGGTTTGGAATTGAGCATAACCGGTGTATTGATAATGAACTGATACTGCGTATCACTGATGCACCGGGCAGGAGGGTGATGTTTGAAGATTTCCTCGGATATGAACGACAAGGTGATTTGTTCGTTGATGAAAAAACGTTTAAAACAAAAAATCTTAAGGATAAAGGGCAGAGAAGGGAATGCGGTTGCATTTACAGTAAAGATATTGGGAGTTACAACACATGCGCCCATGGATGTGTTTACTGTTATGCCAACAGTTCTCCTGCATTGGTTGAAGCCAATCGATTGAGAATCCGAGTTGAAAATTCATCGCTGGTTCCCTGAACTTCCTAGATATTGTAGGCATTGTCTGCTTCTCGCTGGTTTGATTTTTTTTCATAATTTATTATTTACAGTAACCGTTTTTTTAAATTCCATGCAATCATCCCATGCCTATTGTAAATCATCGTGTTTTAAAGAAAAAAAGAGACAGATCTATTTTTTAAAGTGCATTAACTCTCCAAATGTGAGGCGTAGCCGATCTTGTAACCAAGCCCCATTGGAATTTTGGTTAATGTCGTGGTTTGGTTGGAGAGTATCCCGTTTTTTAAAAAACACAATAAACTGTAGCTTTTGCCATTATTTTTGGTTATGAAAGGCCAGTGATTTTAGTTTATAAGGAATATACACTATTTTGGGTTTTTCCACCGCGCAGCGGTCTCGTCCAACAACCTCTACACGGGATGTTATGAAAAAAAATATTTGCATAGTTGCAGGATTGATATGGAGTGCAGCCGTAATTTTAACTGGCTGTCAGACCCCAGGGACTTTCAGAACCCATGTGGACCAAGAGGCCCAACGCATTATCAATGTAAAACAGGTGCAGGTTCTGGGCAAAAAAACGGATTTCAGCCTTGAAAAGCCCAGTAATATCCTGCGTCGTCAGATACTTGAACAGTCCTCTTTACCGGTTGCCGGCCCCGCCTCTTTGGGTTCGGATAAACTGCTGCCTGTGGCACATTGGCCTGAAGCGGGTTATCCGGCTTCGTCTGCTTCCCAGGAACAGGTTTCCTATGACTTGAATACCCCGATTCCCATTTCTATTGTAAAAGCCCTTCAAATCGGTGCCCGGAACAATTTTGATTTTATGACCCAAAAAGAGGCCGTATTTCAGTCTGCCCTGGCTTTATACCTTGAGCAGGATGCCTTTCGCACCAGCCTTATCGGTCAGATACAGAGCATGGTAAGTTCGGACAATTCCCAGGCACCTGCCCGGGAGGGGGTCCAGAGCAGTGGAACGATCACCGGAACCCGACAATTTGAAAACGGAATCAATCTCTCCTCAGCCCTGGCTGTGGATCTGGCAACCCTGCTTGCCTCAGGTACAAACTCCTCTTTTGGGATTAAGGCGGATGCCAGCATCTCTATTCCCCTGCTCAGAGGATCAGGCAGACACATTGTAACGGAGCCCATGCAACAGGCCGAACAAAACCTGGTGTATGCCATCCTTGAGTTTGAACGGTTCAAGAAGAAATTTGCCGTGTCCATTGCCAGGGACTACCTGAACATTTTAAAACAAAAAGATGTGGTAAAAAATGCCTGGGAAGATTACCAAAGCAGAATGATTTCGTCCCGAAGAAGCAGACGTCTGGCTGAAGCGGGCCGGTTAAAAGAGATTGAGGTGGACCAGTCAGTTCAGACCGAACTGGTTGCCCGCCAGGGATGGGTGTCGGCCCAGGAGCAATACAAAAAGCAGATGGATACATTTAAAGTTCTGTTGGGCCTGCCGCCGGATACGGACATCGATCTTGACCCGGAGGAACTCAACCGTATTGCAGTGGAGCCGGAGAGGGGGGCAGGCCCCCTGGAGCTGCCTGAACGAAAGGCTGTTGAGATGGCCTTAAAAAAACGGCGTGACCTGCAGGTTATTACGGGCAAGGTATTTGATGCACAACGGGCGGTGGTGGTGGCGGCAGATGCGCTGGGGGCAGAACTTACTTTCCTGGGATCTGCAGCCATTGGAGAACGGCGGACCATCACCACAGCTGATCTTGAAAACGCCCGGCTGCGAACTGACAAAGGCGTGTTTTCAGCGCTGCTGACCCTGGATCTTGGATTTGACAGGACCGCCGAGGCTGTGACTTACCGCAACAGTTTTATCCTGCTTGAACAGACGGTACGCAATGCGCAAAGGCTTGAAGACACCATCAAATTAGAAATTCGCAGTCGGCTCAGAGAGCTGCTGGAAGCCCGGGAGACACTGGTCATCCAGGCCAAGTCTGTGCTGCTTGCGTTAAAACGTGTTAAAAGCATTACCTTGTTTATGGATGCAGGAAGAGCCCAGACCCGGGATCTTTTAGAAGCACGCGATGACCTGCTCGAAGCCCAGAACCGTCTGACATCGGCCCGGGTAAATTATAGAATAGCAGAGCTGGAAATCCAGCGTGACATGGGACTTCTCGTTGTGACCGATGCGGGGTTGTGGCAGGAGTATTCACCGGAGGCAAACACCAATGTTGAAGAATAAAATAGGTATCTGGACATCTGTTACTGTTGTTGTCGGCCTTGGCATGGCCCTGTTTTTTTGGGGGAGCAGATCCACTGATTCACAGATTGATATAACCAAATCTGCCACCTTTATTGTCACACCCGGTCCCCTTACAGTGGATATTGTTGAGTCAGGAACCATCAATGCCAGGGAACAGATCATTATTAAAAATGAGGTGGAAGGAAAGACCTCGATCCTTTATCTGATTGCAGAAGGAACCCAGGTTAAAAAGGGAGATCTTCTGGTGGAACTGGATGCCAGCTCCCTTGTGGATGCAAAAATCGACCAGGAGATCAAGGTACAGAATGCTGAAGCTGCCTATGTCAATGCCACTGAAAATCTTGCCGTGGTGGAAAATCAGACGAAAAGCGACATTGACCTTGCCGCCCTGACCCTGGAATTTGCCAAACAGGATCTGAAAAAATATATAGACGGCGAGTATCCCAATGAACTTCAAAAGGCCCAGGCAGAGATCACCCTGGCAGAAGAGGAGCTGACCCGGGCAAGGGATACCCTGAAATGGTCCCAGACCCTGAATGATGAAAAATACATCTCTTTGATCGAGCTTCAGGCAGATCAGTTGTCGGAAAAGAAAA
Source organism: Desulfocicer niacini (assembly GCF_054657595.1). NCBI lineage: Bacteria > Pseudomonadati > Thermodesulfobacteriota > Desulfobacteria > Desulfobacterales > Desulfobacteraceae > Desulfocicer > Desulfocicer niacini. The sequence goes on along the minus strand of NZ_BAAHYK010000035.1, from coordinate 5,381 downwards.
AAGCCTTGGATCTGGAGCTGGCTAAAAACAACCGGGATCTTCTGGTCAATTATACCTACAAGCGAAACCTTGCCCAGCGCCGGAGCGATGTGAGTCAGGCACAGATGGCCATAGAGCGGACCCGCCGCAAAGCCAGGGCAGATGTGGTTCAGGCCGAGGCAGAACTCAAGGCCAGAAAGGCAGAGGATCAGCGGCAAAGAGACAAATTAAGCAAGATAGAAGAGCAGCTTGGGAAAACAAAAATTCTCTCCCCCGCTGACGGGCTTGTCATCTATGCCACCAGTGCCCAGGGCGGCGCTTTCCGGCACAATGTCGAACCGCTTCAGGAGGGCCAGGATATAAGGGAACGCCAGGAACTGATCTATCTGCCCACAGCCAATTCAAGCAATGCCGCCATCGCTATTCATGAATCCAATCTTAAAAAGGTAAAAGTGGGTATGCCCGTGGTTGTCACCGTGGATGCGCTGCCCGGCAAACAATTTACAGGCAAGGTTGCCCATATTTCCCCCCTGCCGGATGCCCAGAGTTTCTGGATGAATCCGGACCTGAAGGTCTATACCACCCAGATATTTCTGGACGGAAATGACAGCGCCATCCGCACCGGCATGAGCTGCCAGGCAAAAATTGTGGTAGAAAGCCATGATTCTGCCCTGTTTGTGCCTGTCCAGGCGGTGCTGCGGGTGAACAAAAATCCCACGGTATTTGTTTATAATGGATCGGCGTTTGAGCCCAGGCGTATCGAAACCGGTATGGACAACAACCGGATGATCCATGTGCTCAAGGGACTTGACCCTGGTGACAAGGTATTGCTGACACCACCGCTTAAAACCGCCGGAGTGGATTACCAGGTGCCGGAAAAAGATGCATCTGACAAGGATGGTGGGCTCCCTGAAGTTGGCTCAAAGAAAAAATTATCCGACATGTCACCTGAAGCGCTAAAAAACATGAAAAGCCGAAGGACCAGACAAAAGGCGGCTGAATAATCCCATGGAAACCATTTTACCACATACGGGACAGGACATTGTCGTCAAGCTTGAAAACGCCCATAAAATTTATACCATGGGCAGTCAGAAAGTTTCAGCCCTGGGGGGGGTCAATATCTCCTTTTCCCGGGGAAGCTTCTGGGCCATCATGGGATTCAGCGGTTCAGGCAAAAGCACAATGATGAATATTATTGGATGCCTTGATCGACTCACCCATGGCAGGTACCTGTTTAATGGAAAGGATATCAGCGCTCATGGGGATGATGCTTTAAGCGATATCCGGTTAAACCATCTGGGTTTTATATTCCAAAGTTTTAACCTGATTCCCCAGTTGACCGTTCAGCAAAACATTGAGTTGCCGCTTTACTACCTGGGCTGGGATGCGGCCAAAAGTGCAGCCCATGCCCATGAACTGGCGGCCATGGTTAGCCTTGAGGATCGCCTGAATCATCGTCCTACAGAACTTTCCGGCGGACAGATGCAGCGGGTTGCCATTGCCAGGGCACTGGCCACAAATCCGGACCTGATTCTGGCAGACGAGCCCACTGGTAACCTGGACAGCAAAACCAGCCGGCAGATCATGGAACTGCTGACATCTTTTCACAACGCCGGCAAAACCATTATCATGGTTACCCACGAATCCCACATTGCTGAATATGCACAAAACCGGATTTACATGAAAGACGGGCTTATCGAACAGATTGAAGGGAAACAATTTGAAGGTAAAAATCATGCGACAGATTAAACTTTTCAGGGAACTGGCTTCAGGTATCCAGACCCTGATGCTTCATAAATTGCGGTCTTTTCTGACCATGCTGGGCGTGGTTTTCGGAGTGGGCAGTGTCGTGGCCATGCTGGCAGTGGGCGAAGGGGCCAGCATGGATGCCCTGGAACAGATCAAAAAACTGGGCAGCAACAACATCATCATCTCTTCGGTCAAATCTTTGGAAGAAGAATCCACCAGTACCACACGATCTTTTCTCAGTATTTATGGCCTGACCTATCAGGATCATCAAAGAATAGGGGAAAGCTTTTCAACCGTTAAAAAAAATGTGCCGGTAAAACTGGTTCGCAAGGAATCAAGGCTTGGACAGAATTCTTTGGAACTTCGGGTGGTGGGCACCAGTCAGCAATGGTTTGAGGTGGTCCCAAGAGAACTGCTTGGCGGCCGGATTTTGAACCAGGCGGACATGGATAAGCAATCAGCCGTTGTAGTGCTCACAGAATTCGGTGCCAGAAAGCTACTTGCTGGAAGCAATACCATCGGTCAAACCATCCGGATCGGGGGAGACAGCTTTGAGGTGGTCGGTATCATTAAAAGTGAAACCAGCCAGGGCGGGGCCATGCAGATCCCGGACAAGGAGATTGACGCCTATGTGCCCATCACCACGGCCAGAAGCTATTTCGGTGATATAACCATGAAGATTTCATCCGGATCACGGCTCAGAGAAAAAGTTGAACTTCACCAGATTGTGGTGCAGGTGAATGACACCGCCAACGTGGAACCCACGGCGGATGCCATTGAACGGATGATGACCCTGTTTCACAAGAAAAAAGATTATCAGATCAATGTACCCCTGGCCCTGCTCAAACAGGCCGAGGCCACCAAACGGACCTTTAACATTGTTTTGGGCTCCATTGCCGGGATAAGCCTGCTGGTGGGGGGAATCGGGATTATGAACATCATGCTGGCATCGGTAACCGAGCGTATCCGGGAGATCGGTATACGCCGGGCAATTGGTGCCCGGCGCAGTCAGATTATCATTCAGTTTCTCATTGAGGCGGTGGTGCTTTCAACCATTGGCGGTTTCATCGGCATTGCGCTGGGGATAACCATTCCCTGGCTGATCACCCTGTTTGCAAAAATGCCCACCGTCATAACCCCCACAGGCCTGCTTTTGCCCTTAACTGTGAGTATCGGCATCGGCATCATATTTGGACTGTATCCGGCTGCCCGGGCTGCCCGGGTTGATCCGATCATTGCCCTTCGCCATGAGTAAATAAATGGAATAACAATCGCCGCACATTTTAAATCCATGTCCTGTTGATGCTAAGTGAATTGATTTTCCCGGGCGAAAACACACTCCCAGAATTTATTTTTTGAACAAACACCCTGTTAAACAAGCAATGAAATCAAATACTTTAGCAATTAACGAGCAATAACAAAAGCCTGCCCCCGTTTGTTGCAACAATAAGGTCATAAAAGATGCGGAGTCTTCAACTATTAATTGCTTCGAAAGATGAAATTGCTAAGTTCAAATCCAGTCTGGGAGCCGGTATGATTAAACTCAACACGGGTGACTCCTGCGGGTATCTTCACATTGACTGTTTTGCCCCCGGCAGGTCCCCACTGGTTCAGGAATTCTTTATAAAATCCATTCCTCTGCTCCTTGGTGGTGGTTTGTTTCACCGTTATTTTCACGGGTCCAGCCGTAATATTTAATTGATTGCGGGTTTGGGGGGTTCCAACGTTCTGATCATTCCAGAAATTAAACAAGAGAACGCCTCCTTTATTGTTGGGCAGGAGTACCCGGCCAGATGCATAACCGCTGAATTCCTGACCTGAAACGGAATCATGCAGGGTACGGCCGAAAATTTTGCAGACGGCACCTCGCCGGTTTACCCGCTCTTCAAATGAAAACACCAGGGGGACACCCTTGGTAAAAGTCAGCTGGGCTATTTCAATGCCAGATTGTGATCCAGAATTGTTAAAATTAACCTGAGTTACCTCTTCAGGCACTTGGATGATGACACGGGAACCACCAGCCGGACCCCATTGGTTTTTAAATTCCTGGTAATCTTCCACCAAATCCAGTGAGGAGGTATACTGGGTAAAGGTCTCTTTGAGATGACCGGCAGTTATATTGATTTTATTCAAAAAAGAACTGCACCCCATCTGCTGGTCGTTGTATACTCTGAATGTCAGGTATCCACCGTAACCGTGGGGAAGAAAAATAGTACCGCTCTGATATCCGTAAAACAGCTCTCCGGTTTTACTTCCCTTGAGTATGCGTCCGACTTGAATAATGGGGTTCCCCGGTGCCCGGATCGGTTCATTTTTGTAGCCCTTGGTAAGAAAGGTATAACCTCCGGTAAACCTTAGATGAGACAGTTCGATGCCGGTGGCACTGCCCCTGTTGTGAAATCTGAAGGAAGATATCCCCGGTGGAATACCCAAAGTTATACGGTTGATTCCAGCTGGACCCCATTGGCCTTTGAATTCCTTGTACTCTTCCAATAACTGATTTTTGGTGGAATAGCTGGAAATTTTTATGACCCTGCCCCCCAAGGTCGTATTGAAAAAATTGGTATGAGCCGTACCGTTGATTTGCATGTCATTCCACAAAGAGAAGGTGAGCATTCCCCCCCGGTTGTGGGGCAAAGAGATGGATCCCGATGAATACCCGTAATAGTGAGTGCCGGTTGTGCTCCCGGTGAGAACTCTGCTGACATCAATCGTGACCCCACCTTCCTGGATTGATTTACTCATAACAATTTCCGGAAAAAAGGAAACAATCCATGATATCAGGAAAAACACAACGAACTTAATTCGCATCTCAATCCTCCTTCCCGAACATTAAAATGGTTTCTCTCAAAATCAAACAAACCATGGTGTGAATTTATGAATGACGAGTTTATTCTTGGAAAGAAATTCTATTTTTCTTTTTTAACAGATAAAGAAAGTAACCATTTACTTTCCCGATTAAGTTCAGAGTTTCTTTATAAGGTGGCGGAGAGTTATTTTTAATTGTTTTTTCACCCGCATTCCAAGCGGCAACGACGAGATCCAGCCGTCCGTTGAACTGAAAATTGTATTTTGCGATCAGGTAGCATGCCAACAGCAGGTTTATTGCCGGTTTATATAGATCGTGTGGTTTAAGGTTTGTTAATTCTTCCTGGGAGACATAATGAAAGGGATATCTGGTTTCGGCCAATTCTCTGGCAGCCTGAAGTCCGGTCGAATATATGATTTGTGTCAAGCCCCGGGCATCTTTTGTTGATTTTGCTTTTGTGTTGGCGGAGGACTCAGCAACTATAAGTGCCCTAATGAAATCTGAATCAACGCGATACCCAGGTTTAAAATAGTGTAGTGAGCTGAAGTGTTCTATCAGTTTTTCATGACGGGAAAGTTGCTCATATATTGAAGGGGCTATCTTTACATGTTGATATTTTTTGATGAATGAATCTAGATCCTGGGCAGCCTGAGTGGTTCCAGGAAAAACAAAAAGTATAAGGATTATGAATGTGAATATCGGTCTCATAAATTAAAATATACAACATGTTAAAGACGGTAGTCAAGGTTGACTTTTAGTGCCAGCAATTCATGTCGATCCTGGCTTGTAATTTCCTTTTCTTTTTCCATGGTCGCGTAAATCTCCTTGTGTTAAAGTTGTCTTA
>NZ_BAAHYK010000034.1:0-71631 GCF_054657595.1 Desulfocicer niacini | reverse complement strand
CGTATACTTTAGATAAGGCCTCAATGAGAAAAAATATTTGCGCGGTATCAGTAATTTTTGACCCGAGTCCTGCGGTTTTCGAAAGAATAAATATTATAAAAAATCAGGTAGATTTTATGTTTGTTGTCGATAACAGCACGAAACCCGTTTCAATGGAATTAACCGGGTGCTTTATGCATCATAATGCAAACAAGGGGGGGCTCGCGGGTGCGCTCAATTACGCTTTAAAAAAAGCTCGACATTACAAAATTAGGTATATGTTCTTATTCGATCAAGATACGGATGTGTGCCCTGACTTTGTGGAAAAAATGTTAATATTCTCTAGTGATGTCGAGAATTCCCTCGTGGGAATTTATGGACCGAGACATGTAAACACTAGCACTAAGCAACCCGTACGCGTTTCTGCAATTGATAAGTTTTTTTGTTCTCAATGGCCCACCGAACAAAATAAGATTATAAAATGCTATTTTATGATCAATAGTTGTTCAATGCTCGACTTAAAAATCATCCCCCAAGAGTTTTATTATGAAGAGAATTTATGTGTAGATATGGTTGACGTAGAGTTCGGGCTTCGACTAAACAAAAATGGAATTAAAACGCTCTGTTTCCCATGTGTAACTGTCTCCCATGGAATAGGCAATCGAAGTCCAGGGTCATTTATTTTCTCCGCTACTAACTATGATGCCAATAGAAAATATTTTCAAACCAAAAATAGATTCATCTTGTGGCGGAAATATTATAAGGATTTTCCCTTTTTTGTATTTTCAGACATGCAAATATGGCTATTTGATTGTTTTAGAACGCTAATATTTGAAAATAATAAGCTGAAAAAATTTAAATCTATATCTGAAGGGATTCGTGATGGATTCTCTTCATACGTACAATTTCGGGACTAATATATACTGTTTCCTTTTTTTAATTGTTGAGATTTTCCAGGATTATATTATTTGAACAAAAAATTTATTTCAAAATTTTTATTTGTATCATGTCTGCGTCTGGTCGGCGGGTTTGCTATGCTATGCGTAAGTATAGCCGTAACGCGTTCACTTGGAGGATCTGAATCAGGATTTTTTTTTCTGGGACTTACCATTGTAAGCTTCCTATCAACTTTTGCACGGATTGGGCAAGAGCAGACAGTGTTACGCTTCACTGCTGATGGTTCTAACTCTGCACGATCTGTACACTATAAATCTATTTTATTATCTTCCTTTGTTTCCTTTTTTTTAACTATATGTGTGATTGTTTATTCTAATTGGATAGGAACAAACCTTTTTAACAAGCATTCGATGGGTACAATACTGTTTTTTCTATCGCCTTCAATTATTTTCATGACTCTTTACACGTTAGCAGCATATTCTATGCAGGGATTAAGGCACTCTTCTGCAGCTATTTTTACTTTGAGTGTGTGTACGTCGGTGCTGTTCATAGCCGGGTTGTTTTTCTTACGTCCAGAAAGCGCAAAAACTTCAGCAATAATATTTTCGATAACTTCTATGATAACTATGTGCATAAGTTTATTGTATTTGTACATTAAGGCTCCGTTTTTGCCAAATAAGCCAATATCCTGGCATAAGATGATAAAAAGTTTTTTACCCCTATGGGTTGTCTCGTTAATGTCCGAGTCCACCCTTTGGTCTGGACAAATTATATCTGGTTTATATCTAGAATCAAATCAAATTGCACTACTCGCCTCTGCGCAAAGGCTTGCAGGGGTAACCAGTTTCATTCTAGTTTCAATAAATTTCATCGTTGCTCCAAGTTTTGCATCAATGTATAGAAAAAATGAGTACGAAAAAATTAGAGAATTATCAAAAAAGTCTGTTTGCTGGATGCTTCTCTTCACATTCCCTATTGTATTGTTTTTTTTAATTTTGCCAAAATTCATGATGTCAATTTTCGGAGAGGGGTTCGAAGAAGGTAAAAATATTTTAAGAATTTTAGTTGTAGCTCAACTTATTAATGTCCTAACTGGCTCGGTAAGTTTATTATTATCAATGACAGGACACGAAAAAGATCTTAAGAACTGCGCATTGGTGTCTGGAATCTGTGCAATTATTTTTTCTTTAGTTTTAATCCCTTTTTACGGCGTTATAGGGGCTGCATTAGCTACTGCATCGGCTATTTGCATTCAGAATGTTATGGGCGTTTATTGTGTAAACAAAAGGTTAGGTTTCAATACGCTAGCAATCTGGCGTCGTTTATAACCAAAATCCAAGAAAATAATAAAAAGGATAAAATAGAGGATTATCTTTTCATTACATAAAAATTAACGAACAATCGACAATTTCTACTCGGCATTTTACAACTCTTCGATGAAAAAATATTGACCCGTTTGTCTCAATTTTCATGGACAACCGATTTGACAAAGATTAAATCTTTGGTGGTGATTTTCCTTCTTCTGATTACAATCGTTTCCATGAGATCAGATATAGCAGATAATTGTTAAAGAGCTCAGCCCCAAATAAAAAATTTGAAATTCCTGCAATTTTTTGATTTTGAAATAAAGTCTTATGGAGTGAGATGTGACAATATATGGATTGAAATGCAATTTGGTAGGTTGAAAATGCTTGTGATTTAGAGGCGTTTTGAGTATTAAAGAAGCTCATGGGTATGAACAAAACAGCATTCAAAGTAACACCATCTACAAGTTCTCTGTCTTTACAACGTAGGCAGATATCTCTGGTTATCCCCACCTGGAACGCTGGACCTTCGTTATCTTCACTATTATACAGTGTGAAATATCAAACTGTCCGTCCCATGGAAATTATTATTATTGATTCTGAATCTAAGGACGCAACCAGGCACATCGCTGAAACGGCCGGTTGTAATGTATATAAAATAAAGGAAAAAGAATTTTCCCATGGTGGAACTCGAAATTTCGGTGCCTCCGTCGCTAAGGGCAATATTATCGTATTCATGACCCAAGATGCCCAATTAGCAGATACAAATTCATTGGACTTCATCACGAAATATTTTTCTGACAACGCCGTGGGAGCAGTCTGTGGTCGTCAAATCCCCCAAAAGGATGCAACACCTCTTGCAGCACATATTCGATTTTTCAATTATCCGATCAATCCCTGTATAAAAACAAAAAATAATATTTTAAAAATGGGTATCAAAACCCCTTTTATTTCCAACTCCTTTGCAGCCTACAGAAAATCACTCTTTGATGAACTGGGTGGTTTTTCCGATAGTTTAATATTTGGTGAGGACATGTACTTTGCAGCAAAAATAATTTTGTCCGGGTACAGCGTTGCTTACGCAGGCGATGCATGCGCATTTCATTCGCACAACTATTCAGTTTTAGAAGAATTTTGTCGGTACTTTGATATTGGTGTTCTTCACGCACGAGAAACGTGGATTCAAGAATCCTTTGGTAGCACAAATGGCGAAGGGCTACGTTTTTTTCGGTCAGAATTATCCTACGCCTATAAATATGGATTTTATTGGGTAATACGATCAGTATTGAGTTGTTGTCTAAAATTTATAGGCTACAAAGTAGGTGGTTTTGAATCACGACTACCAAATATCTGCAAGTATTGGTTCAGCATGAATAAAAATTACTGGATAAAAAAACAATAAATAACACAAAAGCAAAGCAATTAATATGAAAGGACTCCTAAAAAAACACGCCACATTTCTCATTACCCTGTTCCGACTGCTTGATCCTTTGGTTTTGTGCGGTTGTACCTGTTTTTTTTACCGTCACGCCTGGCTTGATTCTTTTGAACTTGCCAAAGTACTCATTATCTATGGGTGCATTCTCATATTGATTGTGTTTCCATTTTTCGGCCTCTACAAATCGTGGCGGGTGGAGAGCCTGGGCAATGAAATAAAGGCTCTTGCTGGGGCATGGCTGACAACATTATTGCTGTTTCATGCCCTGACCCTTATCCTTGCAGATGCGGAACAGTTGGCCGTTTTGTGGCCCTATGGGCTCTTTACAGTAAAGGCGTTCTGTTTGTGGGCAATGTCAGTTATCGCCGGTATTGCTTTCCTGAGGATCATGGCAAGATTGATGTTGAGAGTTATCCGTAAAAATGGCTGGAATCAAAGAACGGTTGTGATTGCAGGCGCTGGTGAGGTAGGTGTCAATCTGGCTAAATATCTCCAGACCACCGGGCGACTGGGTATCAAGGTCACAGGATTCTTCGATGATAAAAAAAACACTGATCAGGAAATTAATATTGGAAAGGATAAAACCGTTCCAGTACTTGGCAATCTCAATGACGCCATTTCCTTTTGTGTTAAAACCGATGTGGATATCGTCATCATTGCACTTCCCATGCGAGCCGCCCAAAAAATCAATGAACTGGTGTGTCAACTCGGACTCCAGGGCATCAATGTTATGATGGCACCCGATCTTTTTGCCTTTGGCCTGCAAAGGGCAAAAATTGTCCACATCGGGGAGACCCCTGTGATGATATTTAACCTGTTTCCCCCCTGGAAGCGCGTCTTTGATATTTTTTTCTCTCTGGCTGCTTTAATCCTTTTTTCACCACTGATGATCTTAATTGCCTTGATCATTAAAAAGGAAGGGAAAGGCACCATCTTTTTCAAGCACCCCAGGATAGGGGAACGCGGAAAATCCTTTAACTGCCTTAAATTCAGAACCATGCACATGGATGCAGATAAACAATTCAGTGAACTTTTGCAAAACAATGCTGAATTTGCCAAGGAGTGGGAAGAAAATTATAAATTGAAGAATGATCCCAGGATCACACGTATTGGTTCCTTTCTGAGAAAAACCAGCCTGGATGAATTACCCCAGTTTATCAATGTTTTAAAGGGAGACATGAGCATTGTGGGAGCAAGGCCCATTGTAAAGGAAGAGCTTCACCGATATTACAATAGCTGTGCACTGACCTACTGTTCCATGAAGCCAGGAGTAACAGGTCCATGGCAGACAGGGAAACGAAATAATATATACAGTTACAGAGAAAGGGTGGAACTCGACAGATTGTATGTTCTGAATTCAAACATCTGGCTGGATCTCAAGATAATCTGCAAGACAATACTCTCAATGGTGACAGGTAAAGGTGCATATTAATTTGAAAAAGTTAACAAATACGGTACTCTTTTTGCTAATTGTTTTTGCTTCAGGATGCAGTACACCCGTGGGACAGCAATGGTACAAAGATGGGTGCGGACAGATTGATTTTAATTTTGACAGAGAGACATGCCGGAGAAGTGCCGGAGAAATTGCCCGCCAGGCAACACTGACCGGCAACTTCATGGATAATGATGTCTTCCTTGATATATATACTCGATGCATCTATGCTAAAGGCTGGCGTTCTATACCCCCAGGCACCTCAAAAAAGAACAGCAGCCCCATAGAACTTGCCCAGGTTCAGGATGAAACCATTGCCGTTTTTAATCGTCACATTAGAATACCTTCAGGTTTCAAGCTCGCTGAAAACAGGAGTTCAAGTGTAGACGATATCAGAAAACAAACGCTCTTCTTTAAGAACCATAAAAAAATATTTATCAAGGTGGTCATTCAGGATGCGCTGAATCAAAAGTTTGAATCCATTGATTATCCTGTAAAAGAACACTTTATTGTTTATGATAAAGGGGAGAAACTTAACACCACTGAAAAGTTAAAATGGACTGTATTTGCAGGAGAAATTCAGGGACAGTGGGTTGCCGGGATTGGTGCATACCTGCTTTTGGGTGAAAAACAGAGGATTACCTTCACCATAAGTCGTAATCTCAGTGCGCCACAAAGCCCCCCTCCCCCCGGATTATCGTTGACCAAAAGACAGAAGCTGGAAATAGAATCTTTTTATGATGCACTGGGGGGCCCGCTGCTTTCAGGAATATAACGCGCAATAAATATAGTTAAAAAACAGGGCAGATATCAAATCTGGGCTGGGCTGCAATCAGCTTTCTGGTATACGGGTGTGCGGGGGAATCAATCACCTCACTGGTGGTACCGGTTTCCACAATGGCTCCATTGTGGATAACGGCAATGCGATCGCACAGATAATTTGCCGCAGCCAGATTATGGGTGATGAACAGAAAGGTCATCCCCAGCCGTTTGCGAATATTGAGCAACACCTGAAATAATTGTATGGCAATGGTAGCGTCCAGCATGGAGGTGGGCTCATCGGCCACAATAAATTCAGGCTCCAGCACAATGGCCCGGGCAATGGCCACCCGCTGCCGCTGCCCCCCGCTGAGCTGGTGGGGATATCGATCATAAAAGTCAGTGGCCGGTACCAGCCCCGAGGCTTCCAGGGTGGCCAGGACCTTTTCCCGCCGGCTCTCCCGGGTTCCCACCCCATGGACAATGAGGGGTTCTGTTACTGTTTCAGCAATGGAGAGATGGGGATTCAGGGATTGATAGGGGTCCTGAAAAATCATCTGAACCTTTTTTAGGTATGTCAGCAGTGCCCGGCCTTTCAACATGGGTACGGGTTGACCATCCAATCGGATCTCCCCCTGGGTGGGTTTTTCCAGCTGGGCCAGCAACCGCCCTGCGGTGGTTTTGCCGCTGCCGCTCTGCCCCACCAGGCCAAAAATTTCCCCCCGATAAATTTTAAGATTAACATCCTTCAGGGCCACCACATCACTTGCACTTTTATGAAACAGACGATCCTTCTGGCTATAAACTTTTGATATATTTATCAGTTCCACCACAGGATCATGCTGTTTTTTTATTTCCCCCATGACGCTCCTTTGGTTATGCTTTCTTTAAAACACCGAACCCCATGGGTGGGGGATAAAATCCGCCAGCCCGGACTGCCGGTGTTGCAGCCATCAAGCGGGCTCTCACACACCCGGGCCATGGCACATCCCTGATCCCAGCCTTTTTCACCCCGCGGGACATTGATATCCGGCACCCGGACATTTTTACAATTATCAAGGGTAAGGTAAGAACCAAGCAACTGCCGTGTATAGGGATGGGTTGGTGTTTGAAACACCTCCTCCCGGGTACCGGCCTCCACAATTTTTCCATCATACATCACACAAATATGCCTACACACCCGGGCCACCACAGCTATATCATGCGAGATAAACACAAAACTGGTATGGGTCAACTCCTGTATTTTTAAAATTTCTTTGAGTATCTGATCTTGCACCACCACATCCAGGGCCGTTGTGGGTTCATCGGCAATGATCAGACGGGGCCCACAGGCAAGGGCCATAGCAATGACGGCCCGCTGCTTCATGCCGCCACTGTACTGGTGGGGATAATCATGGATGCGATTCCTCGGAATCCCCACCAGATCAAACAGAGAGGCAATCCGTGCATCCATGTCCGCCGAAGAAATGCGGTCCTGGTGAGTGATAATCATTTCAGCCACTTGCTCTCCCACCCGGACAACCGGGTTCAGCGCATTCATGGCAGCCTGAAAAATCATGGCCACCTCTTTTCCCCGGATTTTTCTAAGATCATCCTGTGACAGACGTGTAAGATCCCTATCTCCCAGAAGTATCCGACCCTGCAAAATGGCGGCATTGTCCGGCAGCAGCCCCATCAAGGCCATACCTATAGTGGTTTTACCGCAACCCGATTCCCCCACAAACCCAAGAGAAGTTCCTGGTTCAATGGTAAAAGAGACATCATCAACTGCCTTGACCATACCTGTTGTACCTTCATAGCCCACAGTCAGATTTTCCACGGTGAGTAATGCCATGATTATTTCCCCTCCTTGCGCAATCGAGGATCCAGAACTTCGTCCATGGCACGGCCCACCATGTAAAAGGAAAGGGTCAGAAGGCTGATACAGATCCCCGGGGGCAACAACCAGTAAGGGGCCTGGAACATATGACCGGAACTCCACACCCACTGCAGCATCATGCCCCAGCTGATCTGGCCGGGATCACCAAATCCAAGAAAGGAAAGGGACGCCTCCACCAGAATGGCCGAGGTGACCCGGAAGGTCATGTACAAAAAGGCCAGGGGCAGGACATTGGGCATGATGTGCTTGAAAATAATTCGCATGTTGGAGGCTCCGGCCACCCGGGAGGCTTCAATAAAAGGTCTCTGCTTCAAAGAGAGGGTCTGGGACCGGATCACCCGGGCCACGGCCGGCCACCGCAAAATGGCAATGAGAAAAACGATCATCCAGATATTAAGCTGGCCGAACAGGGCCGCAATGATGAGCAAAATCACAAGGGAGGGCAGCACCATTACCATGTCGGCCAGGCGCATGAGAAGCATATCCACAATACCACCGGCATAGCCTGACACCATGCCCACAACGGTGCCGATGACAATGCTTATGAATGCAGAGGCCAGCCCCACGATGAAAGCAATTTTAGAACCTTCCAACAGTTGACAGAAAATATCTCTGCCGATGAAGTCAGTTCCCAGCCAGTGAACGGCACTGGGTCCCACGGAATGTAAAACCAGGGGATCCACCCCGGTCATGGGATCGTACATGTCCCCGATCAAGGGCAGAGCAAAGCTGGCAAGAGCCATGCAAGCAAACAACATCAAAAGGCCCAGACCCGCCTTTCCCAATGGATTCTTAATAAATATTCTCCAGCTGGATGAAAACCGCTGGGTAAAACCAGACGTATAACTCATATTACCATGGTATCCATATTTTTATATAGCCCACATGTCCTGCTGGACACAACGAAGCATGAAAATGGCATGATGCCGCCCCTAACGGGCACCCGGAACCCAGTACCCATTAATAATGAATTCGGGGATCCAGCCACGCATACAATAAATCCACAATAAGATTGGCAGACAGAACCACCGCCGCAATGAGCAAAAAACACCCCTGAGCCAGGGGATAATCATTATTGCTCACAGCAAAGATCAACTCCCGCCCGATGCCCGGCCAGGTGAAAATCTGTTCGGTAAGTGCACCGCCGTTGATGGAAAAGGCAAGGCTCAATCCCACACTTGTCACCACGGGAAGGGCTGCATTTTTTGCCGCATGGCCATTACGGACTACCCGGTCCGTCAGCCCCTTGGCCCGGGCCGTCAAGATATAATCTTCCTTTAATACAGACAGCATGCTGCTTCGCATCAACAGCAGATAACTGCCCACATGGATGATAAAAAGGGTTAAAAGGGGTAGCAGCATGTGATGAAGCACATCCATAGCTTTCACCATAAAGGAGCTGTCTGTTATCCACAGTTCCGGGGACATGATCCCCCCCAGGGGAAACCAGCCCACCTGAAACCCCAGCACCCACAGCATCATCAGGGCAAACCAGGGCACAAACAGCGTATGGCACACCAGGGCTGAAATGGAGAGAACGCCATCCAGACGGGAGCCCTTATGCCAGGCCGACAGTTTTCCCAGGAATATACCGGCCAGGGCCGCAAGCAGGGTGGATGTGGTGAATAAAAGAAGGGTACACGGCAGGCGCGACAAGATCACCCGGGCCACGGGTTCTCCATAATGAAATGAAAAGCCAAGGTTACCCGTGAAGAAATTCTTAACATAAATCACGTACTGGGTGCTCAAGGGTTTATCAAGCCCCATCTGTTCTATGAGATGAGCAGCATCCTCCGGGGTGAGCATGGGGTCCACCATGCGGGTAACAGGATCACCTGGTGCCAGTCGAAACAGGAAAAAAAGAACTGTGAGGATCAAAAAAAACAAAATAAACAGCTCCAGCGCTTTTTTGAGCAGAAACAAGGTACGATTCATGGTTTTTCAGCTCCCGAAGCAGTTACAGGTTTCACCATGCAAAGCGACCACAGATTACCGATGCCCTCCAGACTTTCCACCCATCCATCAAAGCGTTTCCGGGAAGACACCTCCAGCATGTCCGGGTTGTACAAGGGAATATAGGGCAGATCATCAAGCAGGATCTGCTGCATCTCCAAAAGCAGTGCCCGCCTTTTGTCCTTGTCCATTTCTAGGCGCTGGGCATCGGCAAGGGTATCAAAAACAGGGTTTTTATAGCCGCTCATGTTCCATCCCCGGGGCTTGTCATTTTTTGAATAAAAAAAGGTCCGGACATAATCGGGATCCAGATTCAGTTTGCCATATCCAAGTACAAAGGCATCAAAATCGTGTTTTCCCTTGACCTTGTCCAGAAGTGCACTGAAGGCCATGGGTTTTGCAAAGGCGGGAATCCCAATCTCCCGCAGCCACTCCTGGATCATCATGCCAGCAAAGGCCCGCTTGGGATCATAGTCGGCGGGGGGCGTTAAAATAGTGATTTTTTCCATGGGTTCACCGTTTGGAAGACAGATATTGCTGGGTTCCCGGGGATTACCCGCTTCGTCCACCGGGGAAATCTGCCAGGTATAACCTGCCTGCTGCAACAGCTCACAGGCTTTTTGAATGCGTTGTGTGTGGTTCATGCCCTTGCTGTACCTTCTGACATCAGGGTTATGCCAAAACAGGTTGCCCGGCGGAACAACGGAGTGCATGGCTACCCCATAATTTTGAAGAAGGCGGGTGACGATGAAGTCTTTGTCAATGAGGGTGGCAATGGCCCGGCGTAAAACCTTGTCGTCAAAGGGGGGCTTTCTTAAATTAAACCCCATGAAGTACAGGGCACTCTTGGCATTATGAAACAATTCAATGTCCGGAGACTTTTTTAAATCTTCCACATACCCCGGCTCTATGCCCCACCAGTACATGTCAATTTCTCCTTTTTGCAGGGCAAGAATGGCCACATCGCTGGTGCCGTACATTTTGTAAATCACCCCATCCACCCAGGGCCCGAGACGACGATGGGCAATGGTGGTGCCGGTGCCGAAAAACCAAGGGTTTTTTTTCATGTGGACAAAGGTACCTTTTCGGTATGTAGATAGCATGAAGGGGCCGGTACCAAGGGGGTTTTCAACGGTATGATTTTGAAGGGTTCTTAAGGGTTTTTGGGTTTTCAGGGCAGCATCAGCCACGGTCTGCCACTGTGCCCGGGAGACCATGGGGGCGGTGAACACCCGGGACAAAACAATGGCAGAGGGTTCCTTTAAATAAAACCGCACCGTGTGGTCATCCACCACCTCTATTTTATCAATGGCTTTCCATTTGCTGTAATAGCGGGGCACTTTGAAATCTAAAAAAACACCGGCGGTAAAGGCCACATCATGGGCGGTGAAATCCGTACCATCGGACCATTTTGCCTTTTTTAACTTTACCAGATAGCTCATGGTTTGTGTTTCAAGTACAGGCATGTCCTTTGCCAGCCAGGGGATTAGTTCCAGGTTGTCGGGGTCCCGGACATACATGGCTTGGTAAATCTGGGACAGGATTTTCCAGGAATTGGAATCACTTGCCAGCCAGACATTCAAGGTCCGGGGCTCTTCAGGAAGCCCGATTGTCAACACATTTGCGGATTTGGTTTGCCGGCAGGACAAAAAAAACACCATCATCAAAAGACAGATCATGGAAAAAAACAGAACATTGCCCCAGACTCTTTGCTGGTAATTACATACCTCAACATAAACGGATGTGTTCCGGTCCATGGATTTAATTTTACTTATGGAAAACGCCGGTCTGAATTTTGTCATCATGGAGGTTTCAACTTTCAGGATTCAATTCGTTTAAATTTTTGGATATTTTGTCATATCAGGTACAATATAGCATATCAACAGGATCAAAGATGCCATAACCCAGCCCTGGCCACGATGTTCAAACTCCGATGATGTAATCAGATCCGAATTTTGTGTTCAATAAAATCAATAACCTTTGATTCAAGCTTTAAGCCGGTTAGCTGATTGATCCGAGGAATACCGCCGGGGCTGACGCAGTTGACTTCAACAAGCTTGTCCCCAATGACATCAATACCCACAAAGTAAAGGCCATCTGCCTTCAGTTTAGGCCTTATCTCTTCGCATATGGCCCTCTGGGAGGGGGTAATTTCATGGCGAAAAACCTTGGCACCGGCATGAACATTGGTTCTGAAATCTTCTGACACGGATCTGCGGTTCATGGCACCAATGATCTCTCCGTCCAGCAGAAGTATCCGAACATCTCCCTGATGCTTCACATTTTCAAGATACTCCTGAACCATTATGGGTTGGCGCTGGGGGTAGGGTCGGTTGGCCCGGATATAATAGTTGATCAGGGAATTTAAATTTTCAGGATCACGGTTGCTCACCTTTATCACCCCTTCCCCGCCATGTCCCTGAAGGGGTTTTATGATCATATCCCCCCCGAAAGTATCAATGATCCGACGCAACCGTTTGGGGTCCCTTGAAATATGGGTCTGGGGTGTAATGTCCGGGAAATTAAGGGTATATACCTTGCTGTTACCCTTGATCTGACCCATGGGGTTGTTCATGACAAACACCCGGTCACACACGGGGCCTAAAAATTCCATGACCTGATAATTGATTGGGGGGTCTTTTCTTAAAAAAAGGACATCCAGGTCCACCACCGTTTCAAAGATCAGCTCATCCTGGATAAGGCAATTAACAAGGGCATCCCAGTAGGCTTTCATGGACAGATCCGGTTCTACTGAAATATTTCGCATCCTGGCCACCACCTGATTATCCCGGATATAAAGGTCATGGGGTTCCAGAAAAAAAACCGTGTGTCTTCGCTGGTTGCACTCGTACATCAGGTGGGAGGTGGTTTCCCATTGGGGGTCAATGCTGCGAAGATCGTCCATTAAAAATGCTATTTTCATATGGTGCTCAGTCTCTTCCAGTATTTCTTTTGGGGCCTGCTCACAACATGAGTACAGGTCCTATGGCGGCTGGCCAAGGTTATGACCATGCCAGATTGAATATCCGTGGTGAATAAAGTAACATACTCGAGAGATGAATCCCATCAAAAAATAAGGACCTGATCACAACAGGCATTAATCCATTGTAAGCGTCACATTGTAAGCTTCAGAGAGTCTTCCAGTTTAATCTCCAGTTCTGCCAATGCCACTTCGGACAGTCCCAAAGAATGGGCTTCGGGGGTGGCAGCAAGCAGAAGGGATGGATTTTCATTCAGGCCAATCCCCATTTTATTACAGGCAAAATTGGCAAGCCTCACCATCCGTAGTATAATATTTTCATCCCCGCATGTCTCATCGTGGTGTTCTAATACCACCTGACAATAAACATCGGGCAGGTTCCACTTTTCCAGAAGGGCATGACCATACTGCACATGCATGGTTTCCATGAGTTCACTGATCAATTCCGGAGACGGCAGGGCCAAAATCCGCTTTGATGCAATAATTTCATCAAATATTGTGATCAGAAACAACTTGCCCACGTCATGGAGCAAACCTGCGATAAATGCTTCATTGCTCATGTTGACAAATCCGCGCTTGCGTGCGATCCATTGACTCCCAATGGCGCATCCCACGGAATGGGACCACAGCTTTGCCAGAAGTTCTTGATCCATGGGATTGTCGGATTGAAAATTTTTTCGATGGGTTACGAGGCTCACCACATTGGCAATTTCCTGAAATCCTATGCGGTTAATGGCATTGCGCACCGTGGTGACCTTTTTCAAACCCCGGTAAAAAGCAGAATTGGACATGCGCAACACCTGGCTTGTCAGGGCTGGATCTGATACGATGAGTTTTTCCACCAATTGAAGATTGGGCTCTTCCCGACCCACTTCCTGCTGAATACGCAGAGCATTTCTGTCAAATGGCAAAAGTATGGTTTTGTCGCTGGCAATATATTCTTCTGCCATTTCGATCAATGAAGCGTCCTGTTTCATTTATCCCTTTCTCTATAATCCCAGAAGATTTTGAATAATCGGCAACGGTCTTGGTTTGTGCAGGCGCGGAAGACACCGTAAAACCTCCTGAAAGGTGGTGGTACCCGTTGCCGCAAGGGCAATGCCTGTTTCCATGAGTGTCACAAGACCCGTGGATTCGATACCGATATGCCGAATCTGATAACTTGTCTTTTTTTCAAGAATGGCATTACGAACGGCTTCGTCAAGGATAAGCATTTCATGCACCCCTAAGCGTCCTTTATACCCAGTATATGCACATTCACTGCATCCGAAGCCCTTTTGGAAATTTCCATTTTCAATATCCGCCGGGGAATACCCGAGAATGCGAAGATCCGCAGGGGTCACCCTATAGGGCATCTTACAGTGGGGGCATACTTTTCTGAGAAGCCGCTGGGCCAGTACACACACAACGGTGGAGGAAATTAAAAACACGTCCACCTCCATATTCATAAGCCGCACAAGCCCCCCAATGCTGTCTTCCGTATGAAAGGTAGTCAGTACCTTATGCCCGGTCAAGGCGGCCTGTACGGCCACCTGGGCAGAAAAGGTATCCCTTATTTCACCAATAACAACCACATCCGGATCTTGACGGACAATGTGTCTCAGGGTCTCATTGAAGGTCAGATTAATTTTGGGGTCAATGGAACACTGGGCAATGCCATCCACCACGTATTCCACAGGTTCTTCTGCGGTCACAATGCTTACATCGGGCCTGTTCAGATAATTGATACAGCTGTACACGGTGGTGGTTTTCCCTGATCCTGTGGGACCTGTGACCAGGACCACTCCGCTTGGGCAGTCAAGGGCCGCTTCCCGGAATCTATTCAACATACGGGGCGGCATGCCGATGTCCTGAATATTAAGCAGATGGGCCTGACGTCTCAAGAGACGCATGACAATCTTTTCTCCATGCAGCGTCACAAAAAAGGAAACCCGGAGATCAATCTCTTCCCCCGCAGCTTTAAAATCAATGCGCCCTCCCTGGTGTCTGCGTTTTTCGGCAATATCTGCCTGGCACATGACTTTTAAACGACTGCTCAAGGCAGGGATGATTTCCCGGGGATAATCTTTGTAATGAATCAAAACCCCATCCTGACGGAATCGTATGCGCAGCCTGTCGGTGAGGGGTTCTATGTGAATATCAATGACCCCAAGAGCAATGGCATCTAAAATCAGCGTATCAACAATTTCAGGTATGGACACTTCTATTTCTCTGGTGGATACATCCTTTTTAATATCCGCCTGAAACTGACGGATCATCTTTAAGATGGCGCTTTCCCGTGCAATACCCGGGATAATCCTGCATTCAAAGATATTTTCTGCCGTTTCAATTCCCCGTTGACTGCCGGGATCTGCAAATGCTGCAAGAATTGCTTCCCCCTCCCGCCGGATGGGTAGAAAAACAAATTCCTGGAATGATTTTAAGCGTGCCACGGTGATGAGGCTCAGGTCAAACTCCACAAATTCAATCTCAATCAGGGGAACCCCCAGTTGAACGGAGAGGATTTCAAGCAGTTTTTTCTCCTGGATAAAATTATATGACACAAGCACTTCACCCAGCTTGCGACCCGATTTTTCCCTGGCCTGGGCTTCCAGGCATGTTTTGAGCTGCATGGCAGTGATATGCCCAAGCTCAACCAGTAGATCTCCTATGCGAAAAACGCTGTAATTTCTTCGAACAACATCAGAAATTTTATCTTCCGTCAGATACCCGAGTTCTTTGAGCACATCCAGCAGTATACCGGGAGTTTCAAGTTTTGCCTGTATTCTGAGGGCATAGGCAAGCTGGGTTTCTGTAAGTTCTCCCTCTTTCATGAGAATGGATACAATCTGCCCTGGTCCCCCGGGGAGATTATGAACCATGGTGCTGTCCTGGGTGCCGGGGCTGGAAAGTCCGGATTTTGAAGGTTTCATTGATTTGTTGTTTCTCAAATATAATTTATGAATAATTATAAATAACCGACACTTACCAAAATAAACTCTTTTTTAGGGGTCTGGTGCCAGATGTACATCAATTGATGTTAAGTCTTGAAAATCAACACCGGTTAAAGTAACATACTCCCATTATGAATCCCACAAAAAAAAAGATTTTATTAATTCATCCGCCGCATACCCTGAAATCGGCCAGATTGCAGGAAAAGTCCCTGTTATTTTTACCAACAGCACATATTGAAATAACAGCCTTCTGCCATGATGTGTGTATGACGAGCCCCCTTGGAGCAGGCCTTTCTGGAAGCGATCATATCACCATCTATGATAAAAATGCCACCGGGAAGTTAGGATGGTACCCCGCCATCAGGTCCGATGACAAGAACGATACGAATTCGCTTATATTGCGTGTGCTCCAGGGCATTGATGCCATGAAACCGGATGCGGTTTTTTTCCAATTGCCCTTTGAACAGGAAGAGACCCTGTTCGGGATGCTTGAGGCCATCAACAGCAAAATAGATATTCCAACGGGTATTACCCGGATAATCAAAGGCGACCAAAACAACTTTCAGCTACCGGAAAAATATCTCGGCACTTCACGCCCTGACTTCATTCAGTGGGTGGTATCCAATGTAAAAGACCCATTGGATACCCGTCCCCTGTGGCAACTGTCCAGACAAGGTACCTGGAATCATTTTGTGGTTGATCCAGAAAGCACATCCCCGCAGACCACTGAACTTGTTTCCTTTATCCTGTCCAATCCCAACATTGCCCATTCCCATGAAATGTACTCATCTGTTTCGGAAGGGGAAAAGGCGCCTGGACCGGACTCACAGACCTTTCCTGACGTGGATATTCCTTACAGCACAGTTACCCCCCTGCCGGGAATCCCCTTGTGGCAGGCCCTTGGCAATCCTGCCCTTATTTTGCTGTATCTGACAACTTGTTCCCAGAAAGAGCTTTTTCCGGTTCGAGTGAACATTGACACCGCCACAGCCTTTTCCCTGGGCAAAGATATCCGATTTTATTTTCAAAAACCAGAAGACCTGCCCCCAGGTTATATGGATGAAATATGCAAAATGGTGGCGGCCGGTGGATCCGTTGCCACCAAATGGGTTCGATATAATTTGGAACGGGCCTTTCTCATTGCCTATGCCATGGAACATGATGTTATTGTGGGAAATTCCAGTCTGAAACGCCCAAGGAAAGCCTTTATTGAACGGATAAACAATATATCGGGTATGAATTTCACCCATTTTTTGGAACGGGGATACACCTCGGTACGACCGGAATACCGGGCACTCGGGGTGGGGGCAGAACTCCTAAAAGGCTTGACTGCCCGGGCTGAAGGCCATAAAATTTTTTCCATCATCAGTGAAGACAACACCGCCACCCAGAAAATTGCCATTCGGAACAACACCCGAAAAGTGGTGACGTATTACAGCGAACAGATGGGTAAATCAGCAGGGATATGGATGCCGGAATCCATGATTGACCTCTGACAACACAAGATAGAAGGATTGGGTAACCCAGATGAAAATCGGCATCATGACCGTCAATGATATTTCATTTCACCCCACCCGGCGGCTCACCCAGGCGGCGGAAAAAAAGGGGTACAGAACCATTCTGATCAATCCATACCGAATGTTATCCGGGATTGAACAAGACAGGTTTAAATATTTTATTGAAGACCTTTCACAAATGCCGGATGTGGTGCTGCCCCGCCAGGGTTCGCCCATGGGAGAATACGGACTGGCCCTGCTTCGTCAGTTCATGCACCTTGGCATCCCCCTGATTAACGGACTTGACGGTATCACCATTGCCAGAAACCAGTACATCACCCTCCAGACACTTGCGGCAGCGGGCCTGCCGGTGCCGGACACCTTTTTTATTACCGCGGAGACGGGGTTTCACCGGGCCGTTGAACACCTGGGGGGGTACCCGGTCATCGTCAAACAGATGGACGGCATGGGGGGGGAAGGTGTGGATCTGGTAAAGAAAGGTGATGATATAAAAGGACTTTGCGAAAAACAACTCAAGGACAAAAAGGGACTTGTGATACAGCAGCTCATTTCCCCTGATCACCGAACAGATATTCGCATCCTTGTGGTGGGAAACCAGGTGGCCGGAGCCATGGCATTAACCCCTAAAGAAGGGGAATTTCGCAGTAATTTTCACATGGACGGCAAGGCCCGATCCATTGATCTGTCCCCTCAATGGGAAGATATGGCCATAAAGGCTGCCAGGGCATGTCGTCTGGAAATTGCCGGTGTGGATCTCATTGTGGCCGCCAACGGAACCCCATATATCATGGAGGTTAATTATTCCCCGGGTTTCAGGGGGCTTGAAGGGGTTACGGGTATTGATATTGCAGGAAAGATTGTTGATCATATAGCTGGAATAATGAAAATGATATGATGTCGCCCCCAACGGCCATCCGGGTCGGACCGGATGGCCGTTGGGGGCTCTGCCGTCGCTATTTTGAGACAGAATTTTCTTATAAAAACCCACATGGCAGTAAGCGCCTGTCACAACGAAAGTTGAAACTCCCATCACTGCAGCATGTTGAATGAAACTTCTTATAAAAAAGGAAAACAGACAGCCATGATTATATCCCAGCTCACCCAAACAAAAGATAACACATATACCCAAATCAGCGCCCGGGTACAATTTGAAGCAAGCAATCACCCGGAAAAAACCATCTTCATAAAAACCCCCCATGCCACAGGGGACAAGCTGTCTTTAACCCCCCACGCCTTTCTGGTGGGCTGCCTCATCCCTGCCATGCATTTTAATGAAACAAGAATCAAAATGAATGAAAAGGTCTGCCCCACCCTGCTTGAAGGACTTAACATCGCCATGGCCATCACCAGGGTTTGGAGCAAGGGGGCGTACACCCCGCTAAAGCTTGAAACCGGTGTACTTGATCATGCTCTGTTTTCTGACAACAGACATGCCGGCATGGTCATGTCCGGGGGCATGGATTCCCTTGCGGCCCTGAGGCTCAACCGCCTTCGATACCCGGCTTCCCATCCTGGATCAATCAAGACCGGGCTTTTCATCCACGGATTTGACATCGGAGGCGTGGTGGAACGTGGCATGAAATACCATGTGTACGACAGGGCCATAACGGCCATCACCCGCATCACCGATGATGCCGATGTGGAGCTGATACCTGTGTACACCAACATCCGGCATCTGTGTGATGACCGGGTTTTGTGGTTGGAGAATTTCTTCGGAGCCGTGCTGGCATCCATATCCCATGCCTTTGCAAAGGTGCTCCACATGGTTTACATCGGTTCTTGTTATGATGTTTCCTATCTTCACCCCAACGCATCCCATCCCCTAAGGGATCCGGAATATTCCAGCCATGATCTGCGCATCCGCCACCGGGACCACGATCAATCCCGGCTGGATAAAATTAAAATTGTGGCAGACTGGGATGTGGCTTTAAACAACTTCCGTGTATGTCTTGCCAATGTTCCGGACCGGCTGAATTGCGGGGTGTGTGAAAAATGCGTTCGCACCATGATTGAACTTCTGGCCATAGGTGCCCTTAACAAAACAGCTGCCTTTGTGGAAAACGATGTCACCCCGGATATGATCGCCAAATATGATATCACCATCCGAAAACGCCCGCCCTATTATCAGGCAGTGTTACCTCTGTTGAGGAAACAGGGGCGTATGGATCTGGTTAAAACCATTGAAGGGCTTCTGAGTATTCGGGCTTAATCTATTGTTCAATCTTACTGTGAAGGTGCCGGATACGCCGGCTTAGCAGGGAACAAATTTGCAGCGCTATCCGGGGATACTCCATGACGGTTTCATTGAATGCCTGTTTATGAAGTATGAGAAACCGGGATTGCTGCACCGTCTGAATGGTGGCAGACCTCGGGGAATCATCCAGAAGTGCCATTTCCCCAAAGGCTCCGCCCCGGCCGATGGTGTCAAGCACCACCCGTTCATTGGCAGACACCTCCCGCACCACCTCCACAAGGCCTGAAATAACCATAAAAACGGTTTCACCCACATCGTCTTGGTTAAAAACATGCTGACCAGAAGGATAGGCTCTTTCCTCCGTCACCGCGGCAATAGCGGCAAGCTCGGCAACCTTTAGATCTGAAAAAAGCTCAATTTCCCGCAGAAGCATAATTTTTTCAGCAAGAGGAATTTCTTTTTCCGATGACTCTTTCTCTCCTTTTATATCTGCGGTTTTCTTTTGTTGAATCATTTCAATTTCCTTTATGATGTGGTGGGATGCAAACGCATCATGGACCTCCCAGACAGCTTCAAGGCTCAGACGTCCAGGATCATCCAGGCTTAAATCAAGGCCCATGACCACATCCACCCAGTCTTCGGACAATACCAGTCGCTTGTAAACATCAAGGCCTTTTTCATCAAAATTGGGAATGGTGGCAACGGCGCGTCCTTCCATCACGGCGATGGCAGGTGTGGGACTTTCCAGCAGAGGCCGCATGATGGCAAATAATCGACGTTCCAGAAGATCCGACATCAACTCAATGGCATTGGCCTGGTATTTTTTATCAGAGGAAAAAACACCCTTCCATGCGGTTTTCATGCGACCGGTGCCATCATGGATAACCAGGACCCGTATAAGATTTTCCAGAATTAAATCCTTTTTTTCCATGAGATGGATCTTTACAAGCTCCCGGATAGGGGTGGAGGGAAGATCTCCCACATTTAAACCCATGGCAAGATAAAGATAACAGCTTTCAAGTGCGTTTCTGGCAAAATGGTATACATCGCCATCTTTTATGTCCAGATGCTCCAGCAGATCAAAAATTCCTTTTCGCAGTTGACGATCGGGTATGGCAAGGGATTCCACCACAATGCGGTTGTTTTGATATGCTGCCCCCCGAATCCGTTCACCGGCCAATTCCCTGATGGATGTGTCCTTGTCTCCCACCCGCAGCAGCCCATGGCGAAAGGCGGTTTCATCACTGATATCAAGGGCTGTTATGGCTGACTTTCGAATCTTTGCTTCCCCGTGGGTCAGGTAAGGTATGAGGATGGTATTGACATCCTCCACGCCAAGCCGGGACAAAGACACCAGAAGATTGGCGATAAGGCTTGACGAAGGAGAACCATAAAGCAGGTTCAACAGCGCCGGAGCAACGGCATTATCCCCCACAAATCCTGCACAGATCACCCCTGCCCTCTGGTCTTCATCATGGGGGGATGACAGCCATGAATTAAGAATAGCGGCGCATGTTTCTGTTTTCTTTGGCCAGAGACAGGCAAGGGCATGGCCCCGGAGTTCTGAATTTGGATTTTCCAGATAATCTTCCATGGAAACCATGTCCAAAGCCTGTATCCGGCAATTATTTTTACATTGAATCAGATGC
This sequence comes from Desulfocicer niacini, assembly GCF_054657595.1. Taxonomy (NCBI): domain Bacteria; kingdom Pseudomonadati; phylum Thermodesulfobacteriota; class Desulfobacteria; order Desulfobacterales; family Desulfobacteraceae; genus Desulfocicer; species Desulfocicer niacini. The sequence goes on along the minus strand of NZ_BAAHYK010000034.1, from coordinate 50,717 downwards.
CCGAACGCCGCAATGGAAAAATCAGGTTTATCCGGATGGGCCTGGGCCAGAAGCTTTTTCATGCTTTGTGCATCCAGGGCCTGGGAAAGCATTTTCACAAGGGATATTTTTATATGGTCCGCCTGGGATGGCAGTTTTCTGAGGATCAGGCGATCAAAATCGGGTATGCCAAAATGTTTAAGCAGGCTGGCATACCACAAGGTGTTCTTGCCTTCAGCTCTTAAAAAGGCATTGATCAGTGCATCTTGAATTCTTCCTCCCTTGAAAATTTGGGCCAGCTGCCTGGCATCAAAATGTTTGAGTTCAAAGGTGTCGGTTTTCATTAAATCCAGCAGAATCCGGGTATATGTCGCTTTCAGGACAAAGGGGGCAGCCGCCCAGGCAATGACAAAGGGAAGGGCCACCAGGGTCAGATACCGGGGATGAAAATAGTTGGTGGAAATAAGAATCAGACCAGACCCCAGAAAAAGGGCACACCGCACCACGGTTCCCCTTAAAAAGGGACGTACCATGACCCGATAAGAATCTGGAAAAAAACCCATTAAAATGGCATTGGCCGGAACATTAATGGTGGTGCGAATCACCGTTGTGGACATTCTGGCATACATGGCGGCAAAGATATCAAACCTGAATAAAAATCCCAGCAGGGCAATGGCGTAGTTAAAAGGATGAAACATTAGGGCCACAGAGATTCCCCATCGACCGTAAATTCTACCCACGAACAACAGAATAAAAAGGCTGATAATATTTAAGACCCCCCGGAAATAGCCAAAAAACTGTATCATACCCGCTTCACTTGCAAATTGGTTATCAACGGCATAATTGAACTGATAATTGATGATGGGAATCACCACATTGGGCATGAAGGTCAGCACCAGTACAATTTTAAACAGGGTGGATTCCCTGATCAGCGGAACCAGACGCTTAAATTCCTCAATCATGGGGGGGCTATCCTTGGAAACCCCGGTTTTGGGTTCCGTAAAAACCAAGGTGGGAAAGCGTGAAGTCATGGCATTTACAACCACAGCACCTGCCAGTGCCAGGCTCAAATATACATAGAGCAGGTTGTCCATGCGAAACACAGATGCCACCCAGGGGGTTATAAAACTGCCCAGAATCATTCCCAGCACTCCGCCAGCGGTGAGCAACGGAAAAAGACGTTTGGACTGCCGGTTGTTATAAAGATCATTGGCCAGATTCCAGAACATCAGAGCCTGGAGCATCTCAAACTGGCTTTTCATCATGAACAGTATGGGATAGATAATGTCAATGCCATAGGGAATGGCCATCCGGATAACTGTGACACATATGCCACATATGATAAATATCCAGGAAAGCAGACGGGTGGCGGCCATACGACCGCTAAAGGCCGTTATAATTCCGGTGAGAAAGAAAGTAATAACTGCATTGACCATGTTGACCAGCGGAAGATACTCCACACCATAGCGCTTTAGGAAGGCTGTTTCGGCAAAATTATTCAACAGGGTTCCAGCACTTCGGATGATAAATAGAAGCGTCACAGTCCAAAGCAGAAGAACAATTTCATCTTCATAAACTTTGAGCATATTGAGCAATTTTCCTGTCATTTCTCAACCTCAAGAACCACCCTGAAACCTGTGGTCTTAAACTTTCCACCGGGATGGGCCCAGGCTCTGTTGGCGCTCCGGCAATAATGACCATGCATAAACCAGCTGCCCCCCCTTTTGATCCGGGTGTCCCAGGCAATTTCCCGGCCGGGCTGTACCCCATCATCCAGGGCCAGATATCCATGATATGCATCTGCCACCCACTCCCAAACATTGCCGTGCATATCATAAAAACCCCAGGGGTTAGGGGGGTAGCTCTTCACCGGTGCGGGCAGATCCAACTTTAACCCCCGGGATTTGGAAACCTCAATGCAGTCGGAACACTTAAGGCTATTATTGGCGAACATGGCCTGGGTACAGTCAATGGTATCTCCAAAACTGTAAGCCGTGGTGGTGCCGGCCCGGCAGACATATTCCCACTCTTCTTCCGTGGGCAGCCGATAGGTACCCTTGCCCTGACGATTCAATTTTCCGATGAAACGCTTGCAGTCATGGTGGGACACCCGGGTCATCGGTAAATTATCTGGACCTCTCCGCCGCGAAAACATCTGCTTTGGCATGATGCGGTACCATTGTTTAAGGGTTACTTCCGTGGTCTGCATGTAAAAAGCATTTTTTATATGAACCTGATGCTGGGGTTCATTGGAACTTCTGAAGGGTTCATCCTCAGGACTTCCCATGATAAAGAACCCTGGTTTTACCAGGATAAATTCCATTTCCGCCTCATTGACAACCCTTGCATCCAGAGCCTCTGCCATGCCGGATGCAAAGATAAATACAAAAACAAACAGATGGCAAAGGACAGGCACCCATTGCCGGATGATCTTCTCTGGAAATGAGATCTCTGCCTGATATCGTTCTTTTTTATGAATCTTCATAGAATGAACTCCTTTGGGTTGTGGGGCATCTCAATGGGTGGTGTATACTCCGATGTTGACAGAATAACTGACAAATGACCCCGTTTATCCATGGATTACTTTTATTTAAACATTTCCCAACGCCATTTTCGGAGCATATCCCTGTCTGTCTGGGTCATGGTGGTTATGCCAAGGCGGGTTACAAAATGGATGCCAGCTTGTTTCACCTCAACCACTTTTGCATAAAAGTCACTGAAGCAATGCACCTGCCTGCAAAATTGAAACTGCAGCTTTATATCCGTAAAAAGGGGAAGTTCCGGTAATATAACGGCCTCCAGGTGGGTTTCATCGATGGAAAGGGTGTGGCCGCTCAAAGGTGTATCTGTCATTCTTTTCTCATGAATTACCCAATAATGAAAGGGAAGCCTTATGGACATGGCTTTTCCTGGCCCGACAACAACATCAAGGGCCACATGATATGCACCGGCAATGGCGGAGACACCATAAAAAACCAGGGGCGTTTTCATCCCCTTCATCATCACTGTCCTGGGGGAAGCCGCTGTAATTATGGATTTCACATAATCATAGGTTGACTTCCCGATAAGAATTTCTCCTCCAATTGTATTGGACTCTATACGGGATGCTTCATTTACCGTGGCACCCACAATGCCATATTTCATGCGAAGTTCAGATCCGATATTACCCACAATAACTTCCCCGGTATTAATACCAATACCCATTTCCATGGGAGGAAATCCTTTTAAGCCTATTGCATGATTTAAATGGTTAAGAGCATTCTGCATTTCAATGGCACAGGCCACACCACGTTCCGGATCATTGTCGTGGCTTTCCGGTGCCCCAAAAACAGCCAGAATGGCATCTCCGATGATCTCGTCAATGATTCCGTCATATTTGATGATCACTTCAGACATTTTTTCCAGATATTGATTCAGATAAAGAACCATTTCATGGGGATCTCTTTTTTCAGAAAGGTGGGTGAACCCACGCAGATCCGAAATCAAAACAGTAACCGCTTTTCGACTACCGCCAATTTTAGGCCCATCTGGAGATTCCAGAATCTGATCCACCACTTTGCTTGAAAGGTACTGGCCAAATGTTTTGCGTATAAACCGAATTAAATTTAGGCGTTCCCGGGAGACTTCAAGTATTTTGTTTAACATATCATCCCGGGAACTTACGATCCGTTGAATCTCTCTTGGAGTATTGGTCGGAAGCAGCACCGGATGAAAGGACTCTGTCACCTGTTGTGATGCCCTGTTAGCAAGGTCAATCTGCTCCAGGGGAACAATGATTTTTTGTGTGAGAAATCGTCTGAGGCTGGTCATCATAAAAGCAATAATTACAGCCACAAACCCAATGATGCGAAGGGCATACCAGAACAAAGCCATGGCATCTGCATGGTCGTCTGTCATAGCCCTGTAAAGAAGTGAAAAAACAAGCAACACTCCCTCAATAAATAAAATTCTCCAAAAAATGCCCCTCAAAAGAATTCTTCGAACACCTGGTGCACTTTTATGTTCATTGTCCTGCCGCATCTGTTTTTACCTTGATTTTTTATAAAAAAAATTACAAACTTGAAAGATCTTAAGTCTTATAAATTCAATTTTGTAATCACAATTAGATATATCCCTCCAACCCCAATCAAGAGATATACATTATAAAACAAACACTTATATATTTATAAAGTCGTGTGGCACAATATCTGCATTTTTAGAAAATAAATTATTGAAAATAACTTTATACGCAAAGATCAAGCCTGACCCCCTTAGTATTACTTGATCATTGAGTTAAAAAACAACACTTTAAAATTGGAGAAATATCATGACAAAAGAAGATATCCTTAAAATCATTGAAAAAGAAAACGTTAATTTTTTCAGAATGCAGTTCTGTGATATCAATGGTTTCATGAAAAATGTTGCCGTACCCAAAAGCCAGATTGAAAAGGCTCTGGATGGAAAAATCATGTTTGACGGTTCATCCATTGATGGATTTGCACGCATCCATGAGTCAGACATGTACCTGGTTCCCGATTACGATACCTTCTGTGTATTGCCCTGGAGAAATAAGGCAGGTGTTGCCGCCGCCAGAATTATCTGTGATGTATATAAATCCAATGGCACCCCTTTTGCCGGCTGCCCCCGTGTGAACCTGAAACGGGTTCTGGCAGAAGCCAAAGAGATGGGTTTCACCATGAACGTGGGTACGGAAGCCGAATTTTTTCTGTTCAAACTTGATGCCGATGGCAACAGCACCACCAAGACCGATGACAATGCAGGTTATTTCAGCCTGGACCCCGAAGATACGGGTCTGAACTGCCGGCGTGAAATCATTGAAACCCTTGAAACCATGGGCTTTGAAATCGAAGCGTCCCACCATGAAGTGGCTGAAGGTCAACATGAAATCAATTTTAAATATGCCGATGCCCTCACCTGCGCCGACAATACCCTTACCTTTAAATGGGTGGTAAAATCCATTGCCAAGAAACATGGACTCCACGCAACCTTTATGCCCAAACCTATTTTCGGCATCAACGGCTCCGGCATGCACACCAATCAGTCCCTATTCAACCTGGATGGCACCAATGCCTTTGCTGATGAGAATGATCCGCTTAAACTCAGCGAAGTGGCCTACCAGTACATTGCAGGTCTCATGAAAAACGCCAAAGATTTCTGCGCCGTCACCAATCCCTTGGTGAACTCTTATAAACGTCTGGTGGCAGGATACGAAGCACCGGTATACATCGCCTGGTCCACTTCCAATAGAAGTGCACTGCTGCGTATTCCAGCCTCCAGAGGTATCGGAACAAGGGTTGAGGTTCGCTGTCCGGACCCGGCATGTAATCCCTATCTGGCCTTTGCCATGATGCTCAACTCTGGACTGGACGGCATTAAAAACAAACTGACCCCTGCACCGGCAACAAACAGTGATATTTTTTCCATGAACGCCGCAGAAAAGAAAGAGGCGGGCATTGCGGCCCTGCCGTCAAGTCTGCGTGAAGCGTTGAACGAATTCATAGCAAGTCCCATTGCCCAAAACACCCTTGGGGATCACATCTTTGAAAAATACGTCTTTAACAAAGATAAAGAATGGGACAACTATCGCATTTCCGTGACAGACTGGGAAGTGAAACATTATCTTAACATCTATTAATTTATCATGATTCGTAAATTTTTATTTTTTATTCTGCATGTGCAGTTTTGATCTTCATGCAGAAGACCTCAAGATAATGGCTCTTTCCCATTGATGCACAGGACAGTCCGGCAACCAAATACACACGAATTGACAACTATTATATAAGCATAATATTTGAATCGTTTGAGCAATGTTTAATTCATGTATGAAGTTGCCGGACCGTTTCTGTTTCATGAGACACTATTGTTTATAAATCATGATACACATTTTTCCTTCAGTGGCACTCCTCACCAACATCGAAACTCCACTCCATATATTTTTCATAAATATTCCAAGATATTACAATAAAATATAATTATTGGCATAATCTTTGCTTTTCATATCTGAAAATTATAGAGAATTCTTCAAGGATAAGGATTCATACAGCGGATATTTATGGCTGCAACAATTCAATTAAGGGGGACAAAAGATGAAAAAAGTTTTAATCGCCTATGTGAGCAGAACCGGTGTGACAGAAAAAATGGCTAATTATCTGGCAGAGGGCGTTCGCATGGGTGGACTTGAAGCAACGGTGATGAAGACCTCCGCCATCAAAAATGAAAAAGAATTAGCTGGTTTTGATGGATACATTTTTGGATGCCCCACCTATCACAAAGACATGACCTCCGGCATGAAGCAATTTCTCTTTTTGGCGGAAAAAGCCAACCTTACTGGCAAAGTTGCAGGGGCCTTTGGTTCCCACACCCACAGCGGTGAATCTGCACCCATGATATTTGATACCATGCAGTATGTGTTTAAAATGGACACCGTCACCCTGGGACCTTTGAATCTCACCGAAGGCATGATGGAAACCGATGAAGGTGCCAAGGCCTGTCAGCAGTATGGTAAGGCTTTGACTGAAAAATTTCAGTAATCTTCTTTGGCATCCTTAGATTTTCACTTCTAATTTTCGTGTTATTCTGGGTTGTTTAGATTAGTTTAATACAGGGAAATTACTCAGGGGAAATGATTAGTCATTTCCCCTGAGTGCATCTGGGGGTATGACACATTTTTAACGGAACCATCAGAGGCACTTTGCCAGGCTTCAACTGAATGGAGACATTGGAATGCCACCCATTAAAATCACCGTCAAGCTCAACGGGTATGGGTTTTATGGAATCAACTTCAATGTGTTTACCTTTCAGATAACGTACTCCTTTTAAACGGGTTATCTGGCTAAACTTTGAAAAAAGAAAATATTTTAGCAATGAAAAAAAGTTCATAACGGGAAAAACCACGATATCTAGCTCTCTGCTGTCCACAGCCGCTTCAAAGGCAATTTCACAGATGCCGCCAAAATTGCGCACATTACACACAAGCACCATGGCCCCCCGGCCACATTTCACACCATCGACTTTCACATCAAAAAGAGCATGATTAGGGCGTCTCAATGCACGCAGTATGGGCATTACATAGCTTAAATTACTCACCCTGCCCTGCCGTATTTTTTTCATTTCTTCGGTAACCCTGGCATCAAACCCGACACCGGCAACCATTATAAAATCACTGCCGTTCATCCGAGCCACATCTGCCATCACCGTCCTGCCATTTTCCAAAACATCTGCCACCTGCGTTGCATTTTCAGGCAACTCAAGGTCCTTTGCCAGAAGGTTTGCATTCCCCGTGGGCATCTGGACAATGGGAATGGTAAATCCTCCGGGAATGCCGTTGATAATTTCGTTCACGGTGCCATCCCCCCCCACAACAACAATTCTGTCGGTCTCTGAACCCACCCTTGCTATACGGTCTTTTCCGTCTCCTGTAAACCGGGTAAGATGGGAATTTACATGATGCCCCCTTTTTTCCAGGATGGCTTGAAGGACACGAATTCTTTTTTCCCCATCGCCCCCACTGGCAATGGGATTGCCTATGATAAATATATTCATTTTTCTCCAAAAGATTCTGGACTTTGTAATAACATAGACCACTTGTCAAAGTTGACGGTGCAAAGTGGCACATGCCATGATCAAGCCCCCAAAATATGATCATCGTGTATTAACATCAGGCCCTACATATGCTTTAAATCATGAAGATATTCCTCATATCTCATGAGATAAAAGGAAAGGGGGCGTGAAAATTTTCTGCCAAGGACCCCATCCACAAACATGCGGCTGACATGCTGTTCCTGTTCCAGAACTTTCTGGGAGAGCAGGATGATCATGCGCTCTTCAGGGGTAAACCGCCCCATCATTTCCCTAAGGGTGATGCGGGCTCTTGGCTGGTACATCCAAAAATAAAGCATATCAAGGGAATTAATGATAATAACCGCCATTAAATCACGCACTTCTGAATTGGCATTATTAAGCAATTTTTCAGGGGTTTCCAACATGGAAAGCTCTCCGGCATCGGGAAAAATAAGTTCCAGTTTGGAATAGGCTTCCAGAATTTCAGAAAATTTACGTCGGTAATCACGGGTCCGAAGGGCCATGTTCTGAACGCGATCCGCTGGGCCTTCAATCAATGCCGCCACCAGGTCAGAGGCTGCCTTGGAAATAACCGCCGCCCATTTCTGCAGAATATTTTCAACGCCTGCAGTTCCGATGCCGTTTAAGATGCCCCCGGTGATGGCACTGAAAAGAATGGCAATGGGAATGGAAAAAAGACTCCGAAACAGGTTACCGATGATGGCCGCCCGGGGAAATCCCCGGAAGGCATTATGGCTGGCAAGGTAAATACCGTTGGCCGTGGCCATGATGGTATAAAGGGCTGTGGGATTGGTTGAAATAGTTATACCCAGCCCATGATTGAGCACAATCGTTTTAATAAAATAATCCAGCAACGGAACGGAAAATCCCGTAAACAGCAATGAATCCGTGATCCGCTCCCAGCTGACATAATCATTCCAGCGCAGCAGAGGAGATCTTATGATACCGCCACCGCCAAGAACCGCCTGGACAATGTTTCTTAATCCCGTGATACCAAACCAGATGAAAGCTCCGAAATAGGCAAGCACCCACCAGTCCTTGGTCAGTGCAAAAGTGGCAAAGGCAGGGATAAAACCAATGATAACTTTAAGGCTGTTTTTAACTCCGGTGTTAAGATTTGCCCAGGATTTCCGGGGGGGCTTATCCTGCTTTTCACGCAGGGGAAGGGCAAGGGCAAGGGCAAGTTCCTGCTGAATGTGCTGACGTCCCCCGCCAAGGGTTACAATATTCCCAGAATTGCCCATGGTGGTGGAATATTCCTCGACTATCCATTTTTTGACTTTTTTTGCTCCAAGATAATCCAGACCCGGAAGCGCACTCAACAAATTGAGCACACGTCCCATGACCCCACTGGCGTGACTCACCGGGATGGATGTAACACTGGGATAGGTTTTAATATGCAGGGGCAGAATCAGACGGGAAGAAGCATTGCGTTGAATTTCCCTTCTTGCCCGCTGGGGAAGGGAATCAATGACTCCCAATCCCATGCCATAGGCAAGCAGCGATCGTCCAGTGGAATCGCTGCCAATGCGAGATTTCAAGGGAACCCCCTTATATAAATTCTTGAGGGTGGCAAGGTCATGCAGGATGGTGACAAGCTTAGCCCGACGATCGGCTTCATCAATGTACTTCGACTTTTCCATGCGATGAATAACATGTCTTACCAAACGTTTAAGGCGAATCAGGCTGCCGTCGTTGATGGCCTGCTGCAACTCGTTGATGGAAGAAACATGATCACGGTGCCCAGCGGCATAATCCTTTAGATTAAATATTTCCAGACGGGTGATAAGACCATTGCTGTCATAAAGCAGTTCCAGGACATCTTCCACCTTCAGGTTACTAAGGTTCAGGGTGATTTTAAAACTGTAATGAATCTGGGCAATCTGGAAAAGAAGCTCTTCCACGGAAAGGGAGAGCCTTTCCGGAACATTTTCTCCATCACAGGGAACCCAGGGACAGGGAATATCCGGGTAATGTTCTGGGGAAAAATAGTGGGCAACAATGCTGGCGGTGGTTAGATGTTCCAGTTCGTCCCCACAGTCCTTTTCCATTTTCTTCACTGGTTGATCAGGTGCATCGCCTTTAGCGGGAATATCTTTATTGGCCTTGCGTGATGTTTTCGTACTGGAGGCGGATGTTGCCCTGCTCGAGCCTGATATTACCAGCCCATCCGATGCCGGAGAAAGACCCGTGCCGATATTTTTCTGGGAAGATCGGCTGGTAACCACCTTGACACAAAGATGATAAATATATTCACCCAAATGAAGAATGGATGCCTGACCCGGCGAAACAAAGGCCAAAAAACGGACCGGGTCCAGGGGGGGAATATCAATACCGGTTTCTGAGACAAACCTCTTTCTGTGATAAAGATTAAAGGCATCAAGTACCTGCAGCACATATTTCTGCTGATACTGCATCACAGCCCTGCCCTTTTCCATAAACTCAATCACATGGGGTTCTGCAAGAAAACACAAAAAAGACTGTGAATCCATAAATCCCCTTGACACCCATATCAAAGAAACAAACCGATCCCGATACCGGGCACTGAATTCAATACCGATGCGGGTTTCAATGCCCATAATTTCTGCTGCTTCCAGAATTTCCGCCACAAATCGCGGTTCCAGATACTGGTAATAAATCACCCGCAACCTGCGAATACCTTTTATCCAGGCATCCATTATAAGGTGGGTGGGGGTTTTACGGCCCTTGGTATTGGCATCATGGACATGGTCATCAAAGGTAATCTGGTTCCATTCCTCTGGCATCTCCAGCAGGTGATATTTCTGGAGTTGCCGACGAATCAAACCGGGTTTGCCCGACGCTGTTTTCCGAAAATCATGGGCCAGTTCCAGCTGGCGGGCGTAATGCCCCCGGGCACGGACCAGTTCTTTCATCGATTGTAGAAGCACCCGGGCGGAATTCAAAGGCATGGGCCCTGTGCTGGTATCTATAATTTCATCCCGAAGCCCCTTCAAGGCCTGAATACGGTTCTCTTCATCTCCCCTTTCCAGGGAGTTAAGCAGATGCACCACGGAGTAAGCAATGCGAAGCCCTTTGGATTCTGACAGCTCCTTGATACCCAGTGGATGAAAAAAGGGATAATAAAGTTTTCTGGTGTACCCAAGAGACATGGGGCTGTCATAGAGATCATTGACGATCTTTATCAGATCATGATCTCTGGTGTCAAAAAAGAGGCGCTGGGCCAGGGGTTTCTTTCTTGAAGAATCTTTTGAAGCAGAAGGCCTGTCCATATTTGCCCTGGAAAAAAGCGTTGAACCCTCAGATGGTTTTCTGAAAAAATTTGACATCTATTTTTCCTTCGATATTCTCTTTTGATCGATGTTTAAGTTATTTATGACTCAAACCTTCGTGGAGGCATTCCCATTCTTACCCCTTTGTCCGCCAATTATGACTGCCAGCAGATCTTGTGATCAAACCGTTAAAATTTAAATATCATAAAACCAGACAAACGCACAACAAGATCTGTATGGCATAAATTACAGCTCATACGGTCAGGATTTGCCCGCCAATAGTGCCAGGTGCTGCATCTTATGATCAAGCCCGGGGCTTCCATGGTTTTCAGGTTGTCTTTCCACTCAGCCTACCTTATAATAAATTTAAATCAGAAAAAGCATGCTCACTCACACTAGCTGCAGTGTTTGACAAAACCTTCATCAGCTTTATAAAAGGCCATGGATATCCCAGAATTCAAAAGTGATTCTTACGGCAAAACCGCTTGAATCAATGGCAGAATAACACAAGCCTGACCCCATTGAACCCCAAATGTGACAGGTGTCCCATGCTATGACCAACCCCAACTTTTTTGATCAATTCTTGAACCTTCATGAATTAACGCAAAAGGGATCAGAGGAATCAATTGAAGACGTCTAACACACTTAAGATTAAGTTTGAAAAACAGACAGCCAAACTCCAGAAAACCAATCGTCAGCTAGAAACCATTCTCAATGCATCATCGGAAAGTATCTGGATCTGTGATGGCCTGGGAGAAGTTCTGAGAATCAACCAGGCAACAGAGAAACTCCTTGGCATTTCTGCCATTGATGTGGTCGGAAAAAATGTTGACGAACTTGTAAAATCAGGTTTAATGGATCGGTCCGTGACAAGGGAGGTTCTGGAAAAAAAAACCACCATCAACATCATCCAGAAAGCCAATAAGACAAAAAAACAACTTCTGGTCACCGGTACCCCGGTATTTGAAAATAACGGCACCATTTCCATGGTGATTACCAACGAGCGGGACATGACCCGGCTCAATGAACTCCACGAAGAACTGGAACAGGTCCGCATTGAAAGCAGCCGCATAAAAGATGAACTAAGCCAGCTCAACCTCCAGGAATTAAAAGATCAGGAAATTGTAGCAGAAAGTAAAGAGATGCAGCAGATCCTCCTGACCTGCCGAAAACTTGCAGACCTTAAAGTTTCCAATATACTGATCATGGGAGAATCCGGCACGGGCAAAGGCCTTGTGGCAAAATTTATCCATTCCCGCCAAGCAAAGGGGCACTTTGTTCAAATAAATTGTGCAGCTCTACCTGAGTCCCTCATTGAAGCAGAACTTTTCGGATATGAAAAAGGGGCTTTTACGGGTGCCAGTGAAAAGGGAAAAATCGGCCTTTTTGAAATGGCAAAGGGGGGCACCCTTTTCTTGGATGAAATCGGTGAAATGACTCTCCCCATGCAGGCGAAATTTCTAAAATGCCTTGAAGATAAAGAAATCCTGCACATCGGGGGATTAAAACCCATCAAGATTGACTGCACTGTCATTGCCGCCACCAACGTAAAGCTTCTTGAACAGATTGAGCATAAAAAATTTCGTCAGGATCTATATTTCAGGCTGAATACCTTTGCTATTCAAATTCCCCCCCTCAGGGAACGGGCCGAAGATATTCCGGAATTGACCCTGTTCTTTCTGGAAAAATACAACAGGACATATAACCTTAAACGGAAAATAAATTCACATGGCTTCACTGTCCTCCAGTCCTATGATTTTCCGGGCAATGTAAGAGAACTGCAAAACATCATAAAAAAAGCCGTTGTCATGAGTGATGGCCCCGTAATTGATTCCTGGATTGAAACAACCATCACAGGCTGCACTACCTCCCCGGGGGATGTTGGGCAAAAAAAAAGTGACTGCTATAATTTCAATGAAAAAATCCTCCGATATGAAAAAGAATTACTGGCCCGGGCGATTAAAAAATTCAGAACCACCCGTGCCATTGCTGCTGCCCTTGAGATGAGCCAATCCCAGGTTTTTAGAAAATTAAAAAAACATGGACTGGTAAGCCAGGGATAATATGTCTTGCATGCGCTGGATTTTTGACCTGGAATTGATTCGTAAAAAAATCATTTATTTGTTGTCCAGACCTGTTCTTCCCTGTGCCATTCGGACACAAAGATAAGCCCAGACAACCTGTTAGACCTGTGCCTTTGGCGTTCTTATTGCTTGCTCCTCCCCTTTTTTTAATATAAGAGTCAAAATTGAATCAAAAGATATCCTCTCATCCGACAAAATCATCGCATTTAGATTCGATATAGAATCTAAAAAAATTTCCGCCCCCCTACCCCTCTCACACAAAATAGCATAAACAACTAATATAAAAAGATATATTCCTTGTGAAAAAATTAAGACAAGATCTTGGCATACAAGGTGCATATCCCGGAACAATAAGAATAAACGAAGGCATCATTTATACAACATCACTTAATGGTCAAATTTTTTATGTTGATACAGATGCCTGAAAGAACACCTATTTATCATTTTACTGCTTTTAAGTGGTTGATTAACTTCGCCGGGGTAACAAGCCCCTTAAAATCTACATGGAGGAAGCAATGAGCACCAATCAGGAAATTCATGAACTACGGGCAAAGGTAATTCCCAATGGTCATTCCAGCGGTACCGCCTGCTATGTTGAGTCTGCAAAAGGCGCTATTATAAAAGATGTCGAAGGCAACGAGTACATTGATTTTGCCGGCGGCATTGCCGTCATGAACGTGGGGCACAGCCATCCCAAGGTCGTTGAAGCCATCAAGGCTCAGGCGGAAAAATTCACGCATACCTGTTTTATGGTAAACCCCTATGACACCGCTGTACAACTTGCCGATAAGCTCTGTGCCGCCACCCCCGGGGACTTTGCCAAAAAAGCGCTGTTTATCAATTCTGGTGCAGAAGCCGTTGAAAATGCTGTCAAAATCGCCCGCTATTACACCGGACGTCAGGCCATTGTCGTTTTTGACAATGCCTACCATGGTCGTACAGCCCTTACAATGACCATGACTGCCAAGGTGAAACCCTATAAATGGAAATTCGGCCCCTTTGCCCCTGAAATCTATCGTGCACCCTTTGGTGATATTGAGGCATTGAAACAGTTCTTCATCACCGGCATTGATCCTGAAAGTGTTGCCGCCATAGTTGCTGAACCCATCCAGGGTGAAGGCGGATTCATTGCACCTCCGCCCGGTTATTTCCAGGAACTTGCAGCCCTCAGCAAGGAACACGGTATTGTTTTTATTGCCGATGAGATCCAGAGCGGCATGGGCCGTACCGGTAAAATGTTTGCCATGGAGCACTGGAATGTTGAACCCGATCTCATGACCGTTGCCAAGAGTCTTGCAGCTGGCATGCCGCTAAGCGCCGTTGTGGGTCGCGCAGAAATCATGGACTCTGTGCACCCGGGCGGCTTGGGAGGTACCTATGGAGCCAACCCCGTTGCCTGTGCTGCCGGTCTTGCCGTCATGGAGATTTTTGAAGAAGAAAAGATTGTTGAAAAAGCGGTTAAAATTGGTGAGACCCTGATGGCCCGCTTTGGAAAATGGGTAAATGCGTTCAGCCATGTGGGAGAGGTTCGAGGCATCGGTGCCATGTCCGGCATCACCCTTGTTGACAATGAGGGTAAACCCGCAGCAGCAACAGCAGGTAAACTTGTAAAATTCTGCTATGAAAAGGGGCTTATCATCCTTGCCTGCGGTATCCACGGCAATGTTATCCGGGTGCTTATGCCGCTTGTGATCACCGATGAACAGCTGGAAAAAGGCCTCGCCATAATGGAAGAGGGCCTGGCATCATTATAAGATAGTGATTTATCATTGATTCATTAACGAAAAGCAAGGAGTAATAATGTCAAAAATATTCACCCGTTACGGTGACGGGACCCCGGTGGAGCTCAGTGAAAAAGAGCTCATGGAGGATATGCAGGCAGGTACGGAAGATGCTGCAGATCGCGCCAAGGTTCCCGTTCTCACCGATGACGACCTGAAATACATGTTCGATATTCTGGCAAGCCCCCATAGCTTTGTCAGCTGCGAGCGCGGTAAAGAAATTATCCTCACCTACGATGCCGGTACCCTTAAGATCCGGCGGGTGGGCGTTAATGTGGATCGCATCCAGGCCCTTCAAATATATGAAAAAATCATGGGTGCCGACACCATGGAGCTGTGCCATGTGGACTACAGCTACAAACCCATCAAACCCATCATCACCATGGAACAGCCCATCATGGAGCAGGCATTGCTTGCTACCCATATTCCGCTGTTCTACGGTGCCATGCCGAACCTGGGGCTTTACAGCCAACCAGATGGCCCCTTTCCGAACCCTGCGGAACTTCTGCCCAACGGCAAAATCAAAGAGGCCCGTGAATCTCTGGAAAGAACCGTTGAAGAGGCGGTCAGGGACATTGTATTTACAGGTTCTGCCATGTACGAGTCCGGAGCCGACGGCATCAATCTCGATTCCGTGGGGGCTGCAGGCGATGCAGACTTCCTGGCATCTCTCATGGCCTGCAGAAAACTCAAAGAAAAATACCCCGACATCTGCATCCAGATCGGCATGGCCGGAGAATTCATTCTTGGCATGCACGGACAACTGGAATTTGACGGCGTTCGCCTGGCTGGTCTCTATCCCCAGGATCAAGTGGTTCTGGCCAAGCAAGCAGGTGCCACTATTTTTGGCCCCGTTGTCAACACGAACACCACAGAATCAACCCCCTGGAACCTGGCACGGGCCGTCACCTTCATGAAGGCGTGCGGCGAAGTGGCAGAAATTCCCATCCATCCCAACATGGGCATGGGTGTCGGTGCGGTACCGGTGAACGATCACCCGCCCATTGACACCGTATCCCGCGCATCGGCAGCCATGACAAGCCTTTGCAAACTTGATGGACTGTAGGTTGGCGTGGGTGATCCTGTTGCAATGGCGATCACCCACGCGCATGCATCGGGCATGGGCGGAATGCGAGGAGCCGGAGATCTGGTTGCTCGTGCCCAAATGTCCCGGGGTATGCGAACCTGGGAAGCAAAAGCGTATGTGGCTGAAAAATTGAAAGTTTCCGTGGCGGACCTGACAGACCCCGTCATCATGACCGAAGTCAGAGAGGATCTGCAGATCGGTCAGATGACCCCCATGCCAGGCTGTGCCAAGGGAATTGAGGCCAAATTCAACATTGCCCGGGAACTTGATTTTAACATCAACTGCGTCAACCGATTCCGGAAACGGACATCTTTATAATCCGGAACAGATGCTGTTAATTTAATATGACTTTTGAACCGCCTGTAAACCGGTATGAACAACTGACAGGCGGTTCATATAAAATACCGGTCTGTGGTTTCAGTACTCCTCAGGTGTCTGGATGATTCCTTTGGGATCATTTCCATAACTTGAAATCACAGCCCGGCAGTTCTTACCTTAGGAGAAAATATAAAATGATTGATGCCAAACTTATAGAGGAAGCAAAAGAGCTGCTGGTGGCCCAGAAAAGAGATGAAGTGGAGGCCATAGCCAAAAAGATCATTGCCGACGGCGGAGATCCGTTGGAATTAATGAATGCCGCCTTTATTCCGGGAATCAACACCGTTGGAGATCTTTTTGGAAGAGGTCAGATGTTTTTGCCCGAACTGATGCAGGCAGCAGATGCCATGAAGTCCGCCACAGATGTGATCAACGAAGCCCTGGCTGCAACAGGTGGAGCCCAGGAGGAAAAAGGCAAGGTTTTGATTGCAACGGTAAAGGGTGATGTCCATGACATCGGAAAGTGTATCGTTGTATCACTTATGAAAGCCAACGGCCTTACTGTATTTGATCTTGGACGTGACGTGGATATTGACACCATCATTGAAAAAGCTGTGGAAAATGATGTGGATGTCATTGGTACAAGCGCCCTTCTTACCACCACCATGAACCAGCAGAAAAGCCTGGAAGAGGCCCTGAAATCAGCCGGTTACAAAGGTCGTTTTGGTACGGTTGTAGGTGGTGCACCCTGTACTCCAAGATGGGCTGCCCGAATTGGTGCAGATGCCTATGCTGAGGATGCCCAGGACGGTGTGGTTAAGGTAAAAGAGCTCATCGCACAGAAAAGATAGGCACTGTCCCGGGGAGCTGCGACTGTATTCTAACCGGATTAATGTCACCCACCGGCCCGCTCCCTGATTGGTAAATATTCGACGGGCACCCCACCTTCATTTGTTTTGGCCTGCCTGCTCAGCGCCGGACAGACGAATATGGAAACAGCCAGACGTTTACACAACCAAGCCGAATATTTATCCTGAATGAATACTATATTTTATAAAAACATAACCATCCAGCAGGTCTTCCGGAGCATTTTTTTCCGGAAGGCCCGGCGAATCAGTAAGGAGATGAGGCCATGCACGGCTATTACGGTAGAATCCTGACCATTGATTTGAACACCCGGTCATCTGAGATTGAAACCATACCCGAAAATATTTACAGAACATACCTCGGAGGCAAGGGTATAGCGTCCTGGCTGCTGTACCGCTTGAACCCCCGGGGGGTTGATCCGCTGGCTCCGGAAAACCATATTATATTTGCCACCGGCCCTGTTACCCAGAGTTCCGTGTGGGGCTCATCACGGTACGGTGTCTTTACCAAATCTCCCCAGACTGGATTTTACTCTGAATCCTATTCCGGTGGCAAAACCCCGGAAGCTGTTGATGCTGCAGGTTTTGATGCAGTGATAATCCGGGGAGCCTGTGATACCCCTACGGTGCTGGGCGTCGGCCCCCAGGGTGCAACCTTCCACGATGCCGGAGATATCTGGGGAATGGAAACCTATGCCGCCGAGGATGCCGTTTTGGAACGGTTTGCCGCCCCTTCTGGATATAAACGAAAGGGGGCTGTGGTCATCGGGCCTGCAGCTGAAAACCTGGTGGTGTTCGGGGTCATTGAAAATGACTACTGGCGTTCCGCCGGCCGAACCGGTGTCGGCACCATCCTTGGTTCCAAAAAGATCAAAGGCATCGCCTTTTACGGAGATAAAAAACGGGTTTCCTTTTCCTCAGACGAGGTAAAAAAACTTACCAAAAGAATCACCGCCGAAGGAAAAACAAACCCTGGCGTAAAAGCATACAAAAGCTTTGGCACCCCCATGATGGTGGACATGCTCAACAATGCCAAGGCATTTCCCACCCGCTACTGGTCCCAGGGCACCTGTGAACACCGTGAAAAAATCAATGCCGCTGCCCTGCATTCCCAGTGCGATGTAAAGGCCAATGCCTGCGCCAAATGCCTCATGGCCTGCGGTCGACTCACCACGGTAAAATCAGGTCGTCATGCCGGACTTAAGATTGAAGGCCCTGAGTATGAAACTCTCTACGCCTTTGGCGGACTTTGCATGATCGACAGCATTGAAGAGATATGCCACCTCAACGATGTGTGCGATCGCCTGGGTATGGACACGATTACCGCCGGAAATCTGTGTGCCTTTACCATGGAGGCCGTGGAGCGTGGAATCGTCGATTATGACATCAGTTATGGGGATGTGGATGGTACGGTAAGATTGCTTAATGACATCGCCCAGAGAAACGGCATTGGCGATATCCTCTCCCAGGGCATTAAAAAGGCTGCGAGTGCCTGGGGCCTTGAAGACATTGCCGTCCATGCAAAGGGAATGGAACCTGCAGGATATGATCCCCGGGTATTAAAGGGAATGGGCCTTGCCTATGCCACGTCCGATCGCGGGGCATGCCATCTCCGTGCCACCTTTTACAAACCTGAACTTGCCGGCATGATACCCCCGGACCAGATTAATGAAAAGGCAGATCTCTTCCTGGATTTTGAGGATCGCCTAACCCTGTTTGACACCCTCACCCTGTGCCGATTCTACCGTGATATGTACACCTGGGAGGGCCTGGGAGAGATGATCCATGCCCTGACGGGATTTGACGGGGACAAGACCACATTGAAAAACAATGCCAGATCGGTGTGCAATATCGTACGTCAGTTCAATCTCAGGGAAGGGCTGCAGCCCGAGGATGACCGATTGCCCAAGGGACTCTACCGTCAACTGAAAAACACGGAAAATCCACTGACGGAAGCGGAACTGGAAACAATGCTTCAGGATTATTACCGCCTGAGAGGGTGGGACAGCAAGGGGCAACTGGCCCCGGATGCCTATGTTGCCTGACAAATAGGTATACCGACGTATAATGGCGATCTTAGATAGTTGAGTTGAGGGTTTATTTTAAACCTCACGTTGCTTTTAAGTATCCGGGTGGGGTCAGGCTTGCTTTATTTGCATTATCATTGGAGAACTTCGTAAGCATAAATTGGCGTTGATAATGCCAATATCACAAGCCTGACCCCACCATGCTAGACGAACACCTAAAGTTGAGGCATTCAATGTCCTTGAGTTGCTCACCCCTTTTATAATGATGCATATCACTTTTACTTATTTTAGTTTACCAACAGGTGCCAGATAGATGACAAACTCATTGTCACCATCAAGCCCCAGAAACTCATCCATCTCCTCCTGGTCGTATGCTGCAATGGCGCAGGTACCCGCATCAATCGCTTCGCAGGCAAGATAGAGGTTCTGGCAGACATGGCCGGCATCAAGGGCAATGACCTTATGTGCGGCCGCCCCATAGCGCCACTCCATGCGGTAAGGAACCGCCACCCAAATAAAAGTGACAGTAGATCTGCCCGGATAGGTTTGGCCAAGGGAGCCGTGAATCATCTTTTCTGACAACATGGCATCAGAAAATTCAAACACCAGCTGATGATCCACGGGAAGATATCGATAAATACCCGGGGACAATCCCTCCACATTGAAAACGGCAAGATAGGTTTCAAAGGCATGGCGGCAACCAGCGGATGGCACGGTGCGATAAGCATGGCCGTGGTCCAGGGGTTCGCGAAGCCCTTGGGTGGCCCAGAGAAGATAGGCCAGCTCCTCCTTGGATAAACTTCGGCTCAAATATCTGCGGTGACTTTTACGGTTGGCAATGGCCCGTGTCAGGTCGGTGGTGGGTATTGTCCATTCATCCGGCCCTGGAAGATCAATGCGCTCTGCGTCCGCAGGACAGGGATTTTGAATGGGTGGTGGCGGCACTCGACGGTTCTGATCGGTGAGCCGGAAGTTAATCTTCTTTCTGATACTGTCCTTTAAAAAATAGCGATATCTTTTGAGATCTTCTTGATTCATTGTTGCCTCACTGATGGTTGATTTCGATTAACCGCCTCGGGTGAATCCCATTCTGAACTCGGTTCCCCCACAACAGGCCTTGAAAAAGCGTTTGTTTTGCCGGGTTTTTCATATTAAGTGGACGAAAGATAAGACGATATTCCTTCTTTTACAAGGTTACCGGTAATTGGGCAATGTCATGTATTTCGGGCTTGACCAAAACATCGGCCACTTTGGGGTAGGGTCCGGCCCGCACCTCATTGCAGTGGTGGCAATGCCTGTACATCTCAGAATCACCAGTGCCCCAGAATAGTTCCTGCTCGGGATTGAGCCAGACCAAACGTCGACACCGCTCCCTCAAAAGCTCCAGCGCGGGTTCCCGGGGATTGAGTTTGCTTTCATAATGAAATTTTAGTTAACAATAAATTTTATAAAGCGCAAGAAGGCATTTAAAAAGAAATAATATTAAACCTGATGATTGAGAATATTTATATTTTCGGGTAAACATGATCCTGATACTCGATGATCAAGTTTTTTATGCCAATTTTGCGAGAACGGGGGCAGGCTTGTGCTATTGACGTTATTGACCAAAGCCGGGAAGAACCCAAAAACCCCGCAGATAATGCCCATAACGCAAGTCTGGCCCCTCCCCATTATATGTTAATATAAAAAAACTGCTCATCGAATGATACTGGCGAACACTGCTTGATGGAGAAAAAAATGGTTGACGAGGTAGCAGTCAAGAAGGCTTTGGAAAAAAAGATTCAAACCCGTAATGAAAAAAATCACCAATGCGAACAACGCCCAGCGGATGGAGCCCATCTTGAGCATCAGTACCGCATGGCATTCGAATTGTCCGGCGCACCGTCCATGATCATTGATGCGGACATGACCCTGACCATGGTCAACCAGGAGTTTGTATACTTGACTGGTTATACCCGAAAGCAGATCGAAGGGAGGATGAAATGGACTGCATTTATTGCCGAGGATGATATTGATCGAATGAAAAGATATCATGCAGGCCGTAGAGAAATGCGTCCTGATATTCCCAGCGAATATGAGTGCCGGGTAATAGACCGATCCGGACACTCTAAAGATATTTTTGCCAAGGTCAGCATGCTCGACAAAAAACGTAGCATTGCATCGTTTATGGATATAACCTCCCGCAAGCAAGCCGAGCATGCTCTCCGCATGAGCGAAGCCAAACTCAGCGCCATGATAGAGGCCACGGCAGCATTCATTTATACCGCCACAAGTCAATTCCATATCGACTTTATGAACAAAGCATTAATCACGGCCGTGGGCGGGAACCTCCAGAATAATATCTGCCATAAAGCCATATATAATCTAGATACCCCTTGCAGATGGTGCCCAATGGACCGGGTGATTAAGGGAAAAAGTGTTGTAAAGGATCTTCAAAACCCGGCCAACGGGAAATGGTACCACACCATTTATTCTCCAATACTTGATGAAAATGGTCAAAGTTCTAAAATCCATGTAATGGGTATCGATATCACTGAAAGGAAATTAAAGGAAAACGCTCTGGAAAAGGCTCAAAAACGCCTTCGCAAAGAAAACCTGCTTCTGAAAACAGGTATCCGCGAACGTTTCAAATTTGGCGAAATAGTGGGAAAAAGTGTTGAAATGCAGCTGGTTTACGAACAGATCATCAATGCAGCTGCTGTGGATGCCAACGTCATTGTTTATGGAGAGTCAGGCACAGGCAAAGAATTGACAGCAAAAACCATTCATGAATTAAGTGATCGCAATGATAAACCCTTTGTGGTAGTCAATTGCGGTGCCATTCCTGAGAATCTTTTAGAGTCCGAATTTTTTGGTTATTGTAAAGGTGCTTTCACCGGTGCCGGGGCTGACCGTCAGGGTTACCTGGATTTAGCAGATGGAGGTACCCTGTTTCTTGATGAAATCGGCGAGATCGGTCTGGGATTACAGGTAAAGCTTTTGCGGGTATTGGAGGGAGGTGGATACATGCCGGTGGGCGGCAACAAGCTCAAACAACCCGATATTAGAATTATCGCCGCCACCAACGAGGATCTGGTCAAAAAGGTTCGAAAAGGAGATGTACGCCTGGATTTTTTCTACCGCATTCATATCGTCCCCATTAATATGCCGCCGCTCAGAAATCGTAAAGAGGATCTACCGCTGCTGGTCGATCATTTTTTTAACGCCTATGAGGACAGGGAAAAACTGCCACCGT
The DNA here is from genome assembly GCF_054657595.1 of Desulfocicer niacini. Taxonomy (NCBI): domain Bacteria; kingdom Pseudomonadati; phylum Thermodesulfobacteriota; class Desulfobacteria; order Desulfobacterales; family Desulfobacteraceae; genus Desulfocicer; species Desulfocicer niacini. Next base: position 28,508 of record NZ_BAAHYK010000034.1, on the reverse strand, counting down.
TGACAGGGGAGATTATCGAAAGAATCAATCAATATTCCTGGCCCGGCAATGTAAGAGAACTACGCAATACGCTGCGCCGGTACGTAACCCTGAAAAAATTTGATACCCTGGATCCCTCCTTGTTCGCTCTGGACAATAGTTCAGAATCCATTGATACCCTTGATAAACAAGAATCACTGAAAAGTGACCGGGACAATCTGCGCAGCGCCATTGAAACCTTTGAAAAAGAGCATATTACCGATGTATTGGTTAAACATCGGTGGCAACGCAATCAGGCCGCCACGGCCCTTGGTATCAACAGAAAAACTCTATTCAGAAAAATCCGGCGACATGGAATCGAATAGTCTCCTAATGGGGCTTCTTTGTCTCTTATACTAATTCCCTTTTAATACAGATAGATATACAACTATCTGTTAACTTAATGGGACCTTTATGCCCCATCCATATTTATTATTCGCTTTCCAACTTCCCCTTCAATCATGGATCGTTGATAACTGTCGGCCGCCATGGCACGCGTCATACGCTTTTTTCAGAATTTTTAACTTGATTGGCACGAATCTTGAATAAATCAATAGCATAAATTCTGATTTAACAGACGGCGATTTTTCTTGGCATGACCCTAAAATCTTTAAGGAGGAAGTATGCTGCAAAACAGTGTAAATTACGACCTTATGACCCCTGTTACTTTCCTGAGACGAACCGTATCGGTCTATCCGAACAAAACAGCCATTGTGTATGGGGACCAGAGGTATACCTACCAGGAATTCGAAACCCGGGTTCATCAACTGGCAGCAGCGCTTATGACCGTCGGAATAGGTAAAGGGGATAAAGTCGCATTCATGTGTCCGAACACCCCCCCTATGCTGGAAGCCCATTTCGCTGTACCGATGATCGGGGCCGCACTGGTGAGCATTAATATCCGTTTATCAGGGGACGAGATTGCCTATATTGTTGACCATTCCGATGCCAAGGCATTTTTCGTGGACAACGAATTCGGTGAAATGATCAGTGGTATTACAGATCGTTTACCTAAAGTCAGCCATTACGTCAATATCTGTGATGAAAGCGATGAAACCCCCCTGGACGGACCGGATTATGAAACGTTTCTGGCCACCGGAACCGACACACCAGTCCGCTGCGCGGTTGATAATGAACGGGACGTTATCGCCATTAATTATACCAGTGGTACAACCGGATTACCCAAAGGGGTCATGTACCATCACCGGGGTGCCTATTTAAATGCCATCGGCGAACTTATTGAATACAGCCTGAGTCCTGACACGGTCTATCTCTGGACACTGCCCATGTTTCATTGCAACGGCTGGTGTTTCACCTGGGGCATCACTGCCATTGGCGGCACCCATGTCTGCCTGCGAAGGGTAATTGCCGAAGACGTTTTCAACCTGATCGAAAAAGAAAAGGTGACGTACATGTGTGCCGCTCCAACCGTTTTGATCGCCATGACATCATATCCAGACGCTGATAAAATTCATATTAAGCATCGCCTGCAAGTGAATACCGCTGGTGCTCCACCTGCACCGACAGTTTTGAAAAACATGGCGGCTTTAGGGGTGGAAATGGTCCATTGTTATGGGTTGACCGAAGTATACGGCCCCCACAGCCAATGCGCATGGCAATCCCAATGGAATGCTCTTTCAGCCGATGAACAGACTAAGCTAAAGGCTCGTCAGGGCGTTCCTTATGTAGTGTCCACATACATGGACGTGGTCGATCCCGAAACCATGAAACCGGTGCCAAGGGACGGTGTAACCATAGGCGAAATCGTGATGCGGGGCAACAATGTCATGCTCGGATACTACAAGGAACCCGAGGCCACCGAGGCCGCATTTGAGGGAGGCTGGTTTCACAGCGGAGACCTTGCCGTAATGCATCCTGACAATTATATCCAGATTATGGACCGCAAAAAAGATATCATTATCAGTGGTGGCGAGAATATCTCCACCGTGGAAATTGAGAACACCATCTTCCAGCATCCGGAGGTAATGGAAGTTGCGGTGATTGCGGTTCCCCACCCCAAATGGGGAGAGGTTCCCAAGGCCTTTGTCGTAGCAAAACCGGGTACCAATCCGTCGGCACAGGATATTATTAATTTCTGCAAAGAAAATATGGCTCGGTTTAAAGCCCCCAAGGAGATTTCGTTTGAGGAATTGCCCAAAACCGCCACGGGTAAAATTCAAAAATTCAAACTGCGTGACAAGGAATGGGCCGGCCATGAGCGCAAAGTGTCATAATCAAGCGGGGAACACCATTCCCATTGATTGACAACAATTTCAATGACGGTTTACAAATCGAGATCGATCCAGAAACTGAATTTATACTTTAAATCAGCTTATTCGATCTCGATTCACCATTCCATACGGCGGGCGCATACCGTTTTAAGATGAATTCACTGAATTCTGCTCGTCGTACATTTTTCAGGGCCAACATAGAACAACAACTCCCAGCCCTTCCTCATCTTCCCACAGCATTTCTGTACAACTCTTTACACTGACAAAATACCCATCCTAAAGTCGGGCGAAATCACATCCCATGCCAAAGTCTTGTGTACTGCGTTGACAAACCATCGATAAACCTATAAAAACCCCCATATGGAAACAATCATTTTTTACATCATCATTGGCATCCTGGTCCTGAATTATGCACTTGAGCGAACCCTTGACTGCCTGAACGCAGGCTGCATGGGCAAGCCGGTTCCAGAAGAACTTCAAGGGCTTTATGACCCGGAGAAATACAATAAACAACAACAATACCAAAAGACCAACACCCAGTTTTCATTTATCAGTTCAACCTTCAGCCTGGTGGTTGTACTTGCCTTTCTGTCGGTCTCAGGATTTGCCCGGATCCACTTTTTTGCAGCCGGTATCACGGATAATCCCACGCTGCAGTGCCTGTTTTTTTTTGGGATCCTGATGCTTGCCCAGGATATTATAGGGCTTCCCTTTGGGGTCTACCAAACCTTTGTCATCGAAGAAAAGTTCGGATTCAATAAAATGACCTGGAAGCTGTTTATTGCTGACAAAATCAAAGGATGGCTACTCACAGCCGTTCTGGGGGGAAGTATCCTTGCGCTTATCACCTGGTTCTATCACCACACCACGGATATGTTCTGGATTTACGCCTGGTTAATGGTGGGAGGGATCAGTCTTTTCTTCACCGTCTTCTACTCCAACCTGATTGTTCCGCTTTTCAACAAGCAGACAAAGCTGGAAGAAGGTGAACTTAAAACCGCCATAGAATCGTTTGCCCACAAGGTCCGTTTCCCGGTGAAAGACATCTACATGCTGGATGGCTCAAAACGCTCCACAAAAGCCAATGCCTATTTTACCGGTCTGGGCAACAAAAAAAGAATTGTGCTTTTTGATACTCTGATCAATGATCTGACCATCGATGAAGTGGTTGCTGTTCTGGCCCATGAGATCGGACACTACAAGAAAAAGCACACATTGCAGGGAATCATTATCTCCATGTTTCAGATGGGTGTGATTTTTTATCTGCTTTCCCTGTTTTTAGGGGAAGCGGTTTTCTCCCAGGCACTGGGGGTGGATACGGCTGTTTTTCATATTGGCCTTGTGGCATTTGCCATGCTATACAGCCCTGTTTCTCTGGTAACCGGCCTGATTATGAATATCTGGTCAAGGAAAAACGAATATCAGGCCGATGCTTTTGCTGGCAAGCACTTCAGCGCCAAAGCCCTGGGGGATGCCTTGAAAAAACTGTCCATTAATAATCTGAGCAATCTGACGCCCCATCCGGTCTATGTATTTTTTTACTACTCACACCCAAGTCTGCATCAGCGTATGGTTGCCATGCGTGAGTGACGATGATTTTTTAGATAGGGAAGAGCCACCCAGATAAAAGTCACCGCTGACCGTCCCGGATAGGTTTGCACCAGAAACGCATGAATCATCTTTTCTAAAAGCATGTCATCGGAAAATTCAAGTACTAGCTGATGGTCCAAAGGAAGATATCGATAAATGGCTGTCATGCCGGGACAGAGCCTTAGTCAAGAAAAAGTTCTCCAATGCTTTCGCCGGTGTGAATTCGTCGGATGGCCTCGGCTAGGATGGGTGCCACGGAAATGCAGGAGATAATATCTATCCGTTTTTTTTCTGGAATCTCAACGGTATTGGTTACCACCACCTCTTTAATGGAGGATTTGTCAAGGTTTTCAACTGCCGGGCCGCACAGCACCGGGTGGGTGGCCCCCACATAAATATTTCCAGCGCCTGCTTTTTTAAGGGTATCAACAGTGGCCAAGAGGGTACCCCCTGTGGATATCTCATCGTCATAAATGATAACATCCTTTCCCACCACATTTCCCACCACCAGACCCTGCTTGACCTGGGTATCACTTACCCGGCGTTTGTCAATGATGGCCATGGGAACGTTAAGTCGGGTTGCAAAGCTCCCCACCCGTTTGGCACCACCGGCATCCGTGGCTACGGCCACCACATTGTCAAGGTCCAGATGCTTTCTGAAATAGTCCATGATCAGGGGAGTGGCCGTGAGATGATCCACAGGCACACTGAAAAAACCATGCACGGCAGCGGCATGGAGATCCATGGTCAAAACCCGGTCGGCCCCGGCGGTTTTCAACAAATCCGCCATGAGCCGCCCCACAATGGAAATGCGGGAAGCATCCTTTTTATCTGATCTTGCATAGGAAAAATACGGAATCACAGCTGTCACCCGCCTTGCCGATGCACTCCGAAGGGCATCGAGCGTCACAAGCAACTCCATGATATTGTCACTCACCGGATGGGTAAAAGACTGAATGACAAACACATCCCTTTCCCGGACATTGTCCTGGACCTGCACATGCGTATTATCATTGGAGAATTTGGATATGGCAAGGGGGCCAAGGGGGATGCCCATGTCCTCGCATATTTCCCGGGCAAGGGGTAAGTTGGAATTGCCTGCAAAAACCTTAAGATCATCTTTCATCTTCAATGTCTCCATGAAATTTCATACTTTTTAAACGAGTAACTACTCTCAGTGTCCTGAAATGGGTAAATATTTGGTTTGCTCATGTAAATGTTTGGTCAGCACCCCATATTCGCCTGTTTGGGCCTGCGTAGCATACTGATTGCTATGTGAGCAGACCAAAACGGGTGAAGATGGGGTGCTGACCGAATATTTACTGAAATGACATGACCCCGTTCTCGGAAAATACTCCGGAAAAACGGGGTCATCAGATTATCACAAATTCTCAGACGGTTGTCTTTTCATGGCACATCTATCACAGACTCTGCCTCAGTTTCCCCTTCATGGAAAACCACCAGACATTTGCGGTCCCGCTGGGCAATCTGCCGGGCCACATCGCCCGGCACAAGCTCAAATCTTCCGTCCAGGTTCACAATGGCCATCTGCCCATTCGTTAGTTGATCGCCTATTTTGGAAGGGACAAACATTTTTTTTATCCGCTTTTTCACAACAAAATGATAGGGTTCGTCATCATCACGGGCTTCCAGAGTCAACTTATTTTTCAAAACAAGCTGCCGGACCTGGGCGACACTTTCACGCCGTTTCCGCTCTTCATTGCGCTGGCGATTGAGTTCTCTGTTATGTGCCTCAAAAGCCAGTCGCTCTTCCCGGGCAATGCTGCTCTCTTTTGGTTCCTGTTTTTCCTGTTGGCCCTTCTTGCCCTTTTTTACCTGCTTTTTAACCCGTTTTTCATGCTGGGCCTTGTTCACCTGTTTTTTACTCACCAGTCCAGTCTTGAGAAGCTGCTCCTGAAACGAGTTTAACATACTGTTTCCCCACATAACGTCATGGTGGCATCTCCCACCAGAAAAAAAGTTTAATGGCAGGGTATTTTTAATTGCCCGCCGGTCATGTGCTCAAGGTGCATCTCACCAAAGGTCAAGGACGCAAACCGGACAAAAGATTCAGATCAGCGGACCTTGTGAAGACACCGGGGATAACTTTAACACAAAAGGAGGTATGATTTCAAATACCAAGATAGGCTTCCTTGATATAACTGCCATGTCCTGCTGGACACAACGATTTCTTTTCGGAAAATATGTGTGTCTAATTTCCAATGACAGATTCCGGTTAGACCTCTTCATCAGAAAATAAGTCAAAATCCGGTTATAAGAAGAACCCTTTGCTACTATTGGACGACGGGTTGAATAAATAAACAAGCAAATGCCCAAAAGGATACTTGGGATCGTTTTATGAATAATTAACGGGATAACTGGTGAAAATTTATGACCTTATTGGCATTAAAAATCATAATCAACAGTGCAGATGACTCCATATCTCCAAAGGCCGGCAAAGACATGGAGTTGGTCAGCTACCATTTTGATCATTAATCTGGAAAACCTATTTTGGGTAATAAATACTCACGGTTAAACAAAAGATTAATATGGACTCCATCAAATGTGATCTTAACCTGTAAGTTGTCGCATGGGGGGCGGCACAATCCTAAAGGTTATGCTCAATTTTTCTAATCACATGTAAAAGCTTAATTTTCCATCTTAGAAGAATATATTGCGAGTACCTCTTTTGTCTTGGAGTTGATTATCTTTAGAGAGACTGGAAAATTGTCGCTCAAGCCAAGATAGGCGGCTGAACAAGTTTTGATAAATTTCCCAGACTGATGCAAAGCTATTCGGCCATTCAGCAATCCTCCAATCGACCCTTCTAACTCAAATTCTATATCTTTCTCGATACTCTGAACTGCTCTCCCATGACGTGTATCAATATTATTAAGTATAAAAGCATTAATCGCTGACAGATTATTTGATATAATAGCTGCTTCACCATTGCCAAAGTACTTCTTATTTAACCATGTGCATTTCAGATAAGAGGGCCCCTCACATTGTTCGCATTGTTTGAAGATGGAAACCTGCTCTGCAAAGCCTCCATTTATTTGAAGTTTCAATTTCATTTCCGTTTCATCATATACAACCTGGGTATCGCCCTTGCTTTTGCATTTTATGATACTCCCACAAATCAAGTTGGATTCTTCAGGAAGACAATCGTACCACCAATTTATAATTTTATATAAAAGAACGCGATTGTTGCTAATGTAGTAAATTTCAGTACAATGTGCAGTATGATTAATTGTAAGGGCGCATGATATGACAATTATATAAAATGGCAACCACTTCATAAATAAATTTTTCATCTCCATACTGCTTCTTCATGATTTGATGCAGCTTTTTACCCCATACCACTCATTTGTCTTCCCGGTTGGGAGTGTTACCTGATAATCAAACGCAAGAGGACCTTCTTTCTGGCCTCCTGGCACCATTTATATAATGTGGCTTCGCTGATGCTCTCCTCCTTGGCCAACAGACTGATTGGTTTGGGATGCGATGGCATCCTTTTTTGATCACAGCTTCTTTTCTTTCGGGTGTGTATCGAATGAACTTCCTCCTGTGGTTCTATAATAAAACTTTTCAGTTCATGTGACAACTACCCTAACAGTGGGGGCGTGTCAGTTTTTATTTAAAATATCCGGAGAAATTGGGATCATTGGCAAATATTCTCTATTAATTAACTCCTGTTATTGAAGATTATACCCATAAATGGTTACATACATATTTCTTTTGTGCTTGTCAAAAATATTTTTTACTGATATGCATTTGTGCAATTTTAATTTTCCTTTAACACGCCCGTCGTTTGGGAGTCTTGGGCGGCTGCTTGATAAAATACAAATGATGGCTATTCCCAATAGTCTTATCTCAATATTCAATTTTTTATTTTATTAGTTTGTGGGTTATACAAAAAAGCTGGATAAATACTTGTTTTTAATCAAATTGTTTAACACAGGTTTATTCTGTTAAGACCAAGAATCTGAATATTATTTCGCACGTTCCGCACAGGAGGAAAGTATGTCAGAGGAACAAAAGCCAATTAAAGAATTTATAACTAATGGTGTCCTAAAATATCAGGAACTCCTTCCCAACGTCGGGAAGGCATATGAGGCATTGACATCAGAAGTTTATAAAAATGGTGCGCTGGATTCTAAGACGAAACGCCTCATGGCGCTTTCCGCGGCCCTGACACATGGGTGTCGTGGGTGTATTCTTTTTCAGACCGAACAGGCGCTTGAGCTTGGAGCAAGTGTGGAAGAAATCCTTGAGGCTTGCAGCGTAGCCATTGCTGTTGGCGGAACCATGGCAGGAGGTGAGACCTCCCGTGTAATACAGTTTCTTACTGAACTTGGAAGGATCAAGTAATAGCGATATTCTATCGTAGGAATCACTCGAAACGTATATTAACAATCTGGCTATAGTTGCAAGGCGGTTCATTAAAATTACCGGGCCGTGGCCGGGTAAAGAATTTTCACCCACTGTTCTTTGACAGATATTAGTCCTTGCTCAGACAGCCATTTATTGGTCATGCTGGCTTGTGTTGCCATGGTTCTGGACAAATGCCATGGCCCTTTACGGCTGAGCGATGTCAAGATGGCCTCTCTTTTGGAAGTACTCAGTTTGAGAAGATTTCAAATCTTTGCTACGGGTATACCCTCTGTGTCAATGTAAGTGAGACACCAGCCCCTTGAAAAATTACTGTAGGCCGGATAGGATAATCACTTATGAAAAACAACGACAAAATTCAAGAAACCACAATTTCATCGAAGCATCAGCGCCGGGGGGCCGTAAGTGAACTCAGTCAGGTTGTTGGCAAAAAGGAAGCTGGGCCAGCAACCCTATGAACCTTTGACGGAACCGCTCAGCACACAGCAATTACTCAGACAAATGTATCCGGATCAAAAAAACAACCTTTGTCCCCATTGCAGATCGGAGCAGAGAACTGTTTACGTGTACCGCCGCGGTCATGCCCTTCCCTGGAGTCTGACCGATTGATAGAACCAATTACTACACCAAAAAGCAATGGAGAGGATTGCTCAAAAACAAGGACAAATTTATTATTTAGCACCGGGCGTATACAGGATTTAAATCTTGATTAGTTTTTTGAAGACCTGGCAGATCTGGACGAGAAGATTTTAAACCGCATTACTGGCTATAGAACCCTCAATTTCATAGCAGAAAATAAGGTTACCACTATAAGTTAGAACAGTTTTAATCATCATTTTATTTGTAAGGCTCATTTCATAGGCCTTTCCAAAGTCTCATGTTAAAAAAGTGTCACGCTTTATTTTGGTAGCCCCAAATAATATTTTTATTATCATACTGTAGTTTTAAAAAAGTCTTTCTGTTATGAGAATATTGATACCGACTATTGCCATCGAATAGAATATCAAGATAAACTATTTGACTCAACCGAAGATTATTTCTAAATTCAGATCATGTTTTTTCTTAATTATGAATAGGAATAAAAAATTACTGATATGATTTATAAGGAGCCTCCAGTACAGATAAGTCATAATCGCATTCAAATTCAGCAGCACACGGCTAAGTGGTGCAGAAAACAGGATCTGTTATGAAAAGAGAAAAACGACTTATCTTTCTGGCACACTGTATTTTGAATGTTAATTCAAAAGTCTACGGTCTTGCTAACTATAAAAGTACAATTAAAGATCTGGTTTGTTTCTTGATTGATCATGATATTGCGATGATCCAGCTGCCGTGCCCGGAAACTGAAATTTTAGGTTTAAACCGTTGGGGCCATGTAAAGGACCAGTTTGAATATCCGTTCTTCCAAATACAATGCCGATCATTGCTCGAACCGATAATGAGACAGGTCAGGATGTACCATAAAAACAACTACTCGATAGAAGGGATTATAGGAATAGACGGCAGCCCAAGCTGTGGTGTCAATAAAACATGCCGATGCCCGTCATGGCATGGTGACTTTCTGGATATGGAAAAAACATGGAATAAAATCAAACAAATGGAGTGGAAAAATGAACCGGGGACTTTCATTGAAAATTTCCGTTCATTGCTTGATGATGCCGGCATACAAATCCCTTTTTTTGCAGTGGATGAAATAAACGGTGAAAAAACGCTGAACATTCTACTAGAGCAATTGTCTCAATCCTTAAGTAAATAATCTTTTCGACGCCCTTCACATATCATTCAATGGTTATACTGTTGCTCTATATATAACCGATGAAATATTTGAATAAACGATTTGACGGCTACCTTTGAACCTCATAAGTTAAACTACAGTTTATCAATTTGAAAGAGCCACTTTTGAGCTATCTGCTAAAAACCCCAAAAAAAGAATGTATAGAAAAACACCGGGCATTCTGGAGGAATGAATCGATAGGTGTTCCGCTAGTTTTTGCTGTTGCAGAACTTCCGGGATTTAAATCAAAATCCTGGGTTTCTGAAAAGACGCGCAAGGAATGCGATTTGTCCCCGGAATGGCATATGAACAGGGTGGATAATTATCTAAATGGGACCTGTTTTCTTGCAGATGCCATGCCGGTTGCAAGTCTGATGGTAGGATTGGGCATTACCAACACCACTGTTCTTGCTGGCGGAGACTATGATTACAGCAGCACACAAGACTTTATCGATTTTAGACCCGGCAAATTTACGCTGGATAACCCGGTACCCTTTTTCAATCCGGACAATGCGTTGGTAAAGGATTTGAAATGTTGTTACGAAAAAGTAATCCAAAACGTTAAACACAACGCTCTGGTCAACACACCCACGACACTTGATGCTCTGTCTTCAATATACGGGATGTGCGGTTCGGAAACATTCCTTAAAGATCTGATTTGTAAAAAAGAAATCATTAAAAAAAGGGTCGAAGAGATGACAACGGTTTATCTCCAGTTTTATGACTACTTTTATGCGTATCTCAAGGAGAAAGGATATGGAGAATCTGCCTCATGGTTTCAGGTATTTGCGGAAGGCAAATTCGAAAGTATCCGATGTGATTTCAGCGTGATGATTTCAGATGAAATGTTTAAAGAATTTGTTATTCCCGAACTGGTTCAAATCTGTGATCACATGGATTATTCCATGTTCAACATGTGCTCAGTGAAACACGCACGATTTGTCGACGCCCTGGCTGATATCCGGTCATTGACCGGTATTTTCTGGAATCCAGAACCGTATATAGAAGGCATCAAAGACTACCTGCACGTGTTACAGAAAATAAAGAAAAGAGGACTGTGCCTGGAAATCGTGTGCCACTCTGTAGAGGATGCCGTCATCGCTTCCAAAGAGCTTGGTCCGGACGGGTTATACCTGTTTTTCGAAAAAAAATTCAGTACCTGTGAGCAGGCACAGGAGGCAATTGATAAAGTGCATAGTACATGCCGGTAATCCCGGTGGAATCGTATAAGTTGATGCATTAAATTTAATGATATGAAAGGATTTGAATGATGGTTAGAAAACTTGGTTTAAGGCTTGTTCCCATGGTGGTGATGATTTCAATAATTTTCTCCATGTCGGCTATGGCAGCAGATGGCAAATGGGCACAGATCCAAAAAGCAGGAAAATTGGTGGTTGGTAACTGCCCGGAATATCCGCCATTTTCGTTCAGGAATACCAACAATAAGATTGAAGGTTTTGATACGGATTTTGCCAAAGCACTGGGAGATGCGCTTGGCCTGGAAATGGTGATGAAGGATACCGCCTGGGAAGGGCTTGTGGCAGGAATGAAAAAGGGTGATCACGATATCATCATTTCCTGTATATCTCCTGAAACAGCAACCCGGGCCTCTAAAAACGTCAACATGAGCATTCCCTATCATCAGCTCAACGAGATTATTATAACCCGGGCATCCGGAGATGATATCAAAGCCAAAGAAGATCTCTCTGGAAAAATTATTGGCGTACAGACAAATTGTACGAGTGAAGCCGCGGTGGACAGCTTGAAAGATATGGGGATTATTACAAAGGATATCCGAAGGTATAATCGAAATTCAGAAGCGCTGATTGATTTAAAAAATGGCAGGGTTGATGCCGTGGTTGTCGGATTTGCCTATGCAGCCACGACGGTAAAAGGGAATTCGGATTTGAAAATTATCAATGATCCGGTCCGGTCCGTGGATATTGTTGTTGTTATGGATCACGGGGAAGATGAACTGACCCGGAAAATCAATGAAGCCATAAAAACAGTCGAGTCAAACGGCGCTTTTGATAAAGTGTATCAGAAATGGCTGTCCTTATAATCCTGTGAAAGAATTTGATTTCGCATTCCTGGTTCCCTACATTCCGCAATTGGCAGAGGCATCCAGGGTAACCATTACAATTGGAGTGCTGTCCTTTGGGATGGCACTCTTCATATCCATTTTTATCGGTGTCCTGAGATCGGGCAATCTCCCGAAAAGTATAGATATCCTGCTTGGTATTTATGTGGAAATATTCAGGGGAACCCCGCTTCTGATTCAATTGTTTTTTATCTATTATGGGTTGCCCTCTTTCGGTATTCTTCTGGAACCGCTAACAGCTGCTGTGATAGGCTTATCGCTTAATTCCGGTGCCTATATGTCGGAAGTAATTCGTGCATCCATCAGTGCCATCGACAAAGGACAGTATGAAGCGTCTTTATGTCTGGGATACAAACGGTGGCAGGTTTATCGGTATGTTGTACTTCCGCAGGCCTTTAGAGTTGCCCTGCCAACTTTGATGAATTATTTTTCCACAATGATCAAGGAAACATCCCTGGTATCGGTATTGTCCATTGCAGAAATTACTCGTATCGGCAACCAGATATATGCTCGAACATTAAGCCCATTCGAGATATACATCACTATCGGCGCAATTTATTTTATCATGACGTACAGTGTCGCATTGATATCAAAACAGATTGAGAAACAAAGTGTGAAATGGAACCCTTAATCAGAATAGACCGGATCTCAAAATCTTTTTCAGAAGATGCCGTACTGAAACAAATAGATGTTGATATTGACCAAGGTGAAATTGTTGCCATTATCGGACCCAGCGGTTCGGGGAAAAGCACCTTCATCCGATGCTTGAATGGCCTGGAACAGGTGAACAGCGGTGCTGTTATTATAGATGGTATTAAAGTGGAGTCGACCGCATCTGTTGCCGGAAAAGTAGGTATGGTTTTTCAAAATTTCAACCTGTTTCCCCACTGCACAGCCCTTGAAAATATTGTTCAACCCTGCCGGGTTGTAAGAAAAATGCCTTTGCAGGAAGCCGAAAAAGTTGCACGCGACCTGCTCAAAGAAGTTAAACTTTTAGAAAAGGCTGATCAATATCCGGCTTCGCTTTCCGGCGGGCAGCAGCAGCGCCTTGCCATAGCTCGTGCACTTTCCATGAAACCCGCTATTATGCTTTTTGATGAACCGACCTCATCGTTAGATCCTGAATTGGCATACGAAGTTTTTGATACAATTAAATCGATTGCAAGGCATGATATGACGATTGTGTTGGTTACCCATCAAATGAACATGGTTAAAAATTTTGCTACAAGAGTGCTGTTTCTGGAAGATGGATTCATTAGATATGATGGAACATTTGATGCCCTTATAAATACTGACGATGCCAGAATGAGACAGTTTTTAAAAAAAATATATACATGATCACTAAAACAGTAGACAGCGTAATCTTCCCTTTTTTAATTTCATACATAAGCAGAAAACTCAGACAATGTTCAACAAATCAAATGAAGTCGATAATACCGCTTATGTTGAGTGTTAAACTTTTTTCCTCACAAGTTTGATTCCAGGTATTTATTCAAAGTTTTTATCATTGTAGAGGAATTGCCAGGTTCGTATCGATTTCAGACCTGCTTGAGTATCTCGTATATCGAGATAGGACTCCCCATCACTGAGGAACCCTCCCACACCACCCGGCATACGAATCGCGTAGCAAGGCGATTCGGCTGATCAAGCAAATCAGTTCAAAAGAAGGTGTGCAAGCAGAACCCCGAAGCAGTTAACACCTGGCTAAGGATATCCAACTATTGCCAAAACAGCAAAACAAGAAAAGGCTGAAATTCATTGGGGAGACGAAACCGGGCTTTGCAATGACAGCTATCATGGAAGAAGTTCTGCTCCCCGAGGTAAAACACCTGAAATTAAACTGCACCCGAGATATCAGTGTGTCAACCTGATTTCTTCCATTACCAATCAGGTGACTTAAACTGTTAAATTTCGGGCTTGGTCATAAGATAGACCATTTTGAATCGATTTTTTGAGTCTTGCCTGTCCTGGTTAGGATTTCATAAATGAAAAGGCATCGTTCGCATAGGTTGCAGGATCGGCATCCGGGTACTGGACAATTTCACCGCTCCAGGGTTTTTCCATAGTAACATGACCGTCTTCAACTGCCTTGACATTGCTTTTGTGCAGGGGGATTTTTCCGCCGGCAGTTGCAATATAACGGGGAATGGCATCCCCTGAAATATTGCCGTACATGCTTTCCAGAATATCTCTGCCTTTTTCCACAGGCACACGGAAATGTGTGAACTGAGGATTTCTATAGGAACAATTGAAAATATAATAGGGACGGACATAATTTTCCTGGATGGTTTCACACAGTTTCCACATTTTTACCTTTGAGTCATTGATGCCTTTGAGCAGCACTGCCTGATTGAGAACAGCCGACACATTTTTGGAAATTTGTTTAAAGGCGTTTCCTGAAACTGGTGTCATCTCCTGGGCTGTATTGATCTGGGTCACAACCCGGACAGGTTTTTTATCATTACTGCGGGCCAGTATATCTAAAAGTTCATTGTCCACTCTCTGGGGAGCTGTAACGGGAATTCTTGTGCCCAGTCGTTTCATCTTTACATGGTCGATCCCGTCAAGGGCGAAGAGGATTTTTTCGATTATCTTGTTGGGAAGGACAAAGGCATCCCCACCCGTTATCAAAACATCCCGGATACGTTTGTTGTTGCGGATATAGTCCAAGGCTTCCGTATAGGCATTGTCTGAATAAATCCGGTCCTTTTTACCGATATGTGCTATCCTTAGGCAATGGGTGCAGTACATGGCGCACATATTGGTGACCTTGATCGTCACCACCCTTGGGTAAAACTGGTCAATCAGTCGGGCAGGTGAGTGATCGGCTGCAACCGGTGGAATTTCAATGCCGATATTATCCACCATTTCAGAGGTGGGAACGGACTGGAGCAAGACCGGATCATTGGCTGCTGCAGTCTGGATCAGACTGGCATAATAGGGGGTCAGTCGCATGCGGTAATTTTTTGTTACATGGGTGACTTCTTGGATGATTTTTTCCGGTAAATCAATTATTCTGGCCAGGTCCTGTACGGAATCAATGCAATTTTGTATCTGTCCGGGATAGGAATTCCACTCTGTTTCCTTGATGTTTAACCGGGATTTTATCCGTTCCTTATTTTCAAGGATTTTGTCCCAGAGTTCAAAACCGCTGGGAGCGATCTCTTCTTTTTTCTCAAGATACGCATCAACTCTTTCAATGGCCTGCTCAACAATGGGAAGGGCTTTGCAGATCCGACCGCCTACACTTACATTGTGTTCGTCAATGGTTTCGTGTTTTATGGCAAGGGCAGCAAGCTCTTGGCGGGAGAGTCCCAATGCTTCCGGGGAAAGGTGGTTTGTTTCGTTCAGGGCTTTCAGCCTTGCGAAGAGGGCGATGATCGGGTTCGTAAGATTCCGGTCCTGGGCTGTCTGAAAAAGGGCGGCGATTTCACTGTTTAGTTCTGAAATAAATTTTGGGTCCTGCTTCTGGCCGGTGGTGGTAAAAAGCGTATTAAAAAAATCCCGGGTAAAATTATCTAGATTCTTTTCGTCCGGACGATTATCCAGCATTGACTTTCTCCGTAACTATTTGTTTGTTAAATGTCAGCTCTATGGTTTTGCATCCCTGGCTGATTCCCTGAGCAACGCTTGCATGGTCATGGCCCAATGCCACAATCCTGCCGATAAACGACCCCTGGGCAATGACAAAATCGCTGCCTGTATGCTCAAGGATCAAATAGTCTTTTTTCAGGTTCCCATGGGCCACCTTTTTAAAGGCTTCCCGCTCTCCCACACCTTGGGGAATATAGCTTTCGGTTTTCACGGGTTCATGGATCTTGTAGTTAAAGGTTCCCCAGTGAAGCGTGTGACCATTGCCTGATATTTCCCGGGTATTGGCCGGGAAAACGCCTTCGGTAACTGCAAAGAGCTCCAGTTCCGGCAAATTGGGGCAATTGGGGGGGAGATACTGCTCAAGGGTGCAGCAGAACTCCAGGGTGGTTCCCTGTTTTCTGGCATTGATTTCCAAAAAACGGATATCATTGTCCTTGGTGATGATATAATCACATCCGAAAATACCTTTGTACCCCTGTTCCGCAAGCCATTTTCCAACCACCTTTGTATGGTCTTTCAGAATTTTTGCCTGGTCCGCGGTTACCAGACTGGGGTAGGTTGAACCGGTGAACCGATTGCCGTTTTCAATTCGCTGGTCTGCCACCCCGGCAATAAAAATATCCTCGGTATTAGCAACCACAGCCAATACCGTGGGGTCGAGTGTATGGGGCAAAAATCTGGAGATGATATAATTGGCATCCTGGCCGTAAAATTTCTCGCTGATATCTGACTTGCTAAAAGCCACAATGGAGTTGATACCGGCGGCAGAGTATTCCTTGGTCACGAAAATACCATCGGTCCAGAGGCTCCAAAGAGTGTCGGTGGTCTGGATAAGTTGTTCGTATCCTTTGCAGATTTTGAACGCCACCCCAGGCACAAGGTCCTTGAGTTGGTTCATCTGAAAAGCTTTGTTATTGGTCCGTTTTGCAATGTTCTTGTCCGGCCCCAGAATGGATACCCCGGCAATTTCGTCCAGGGTCATTTCCGTTAGGCTTTCATACATGTAAAGATAGAGATGGGACTGACGTCTTAAAATCTGATGGATCAGGGAACGAACCTGGGGGCTTTGAGAGACTGCCGTCATAAATTCTTTGGCAGATACCCTGCAATTGACATTGGCCCCATACTGGCAGGCATAGGTTTTAATCAGGGGGTTTATGACAATAAGGTTTTCATAATTGTATTGTTCCGCGATATCCGGGACAATGGCGATAAACTCAAATTTTTGATTGTAACAGCGGGTAAGGGCTTTTCTAAGAAAATAGTTCAACCCGTAGTTCTTCAATTCCCCTATGTAGAAAAAGTATTCAGTCTCTTCTTCTAATTGGAAATTGGAAAAATGTATGGATGACACGTTTCATATCCTGATTTTTTCCGGTTAAAGAAACAGGGTCTGATAATAATATAGACCCGTTACAAACAGATCTTGCAACAGCAATCGCTGAAGGATACCATCCTGTTGGGATTTACCTTTCAGTTTGAGCAAATAGCCCTCCCCTAAAAAAAAGTCAAGATTTAAAACAGGGCAGACACTAAAATAAGTATCTGTCTGTTCGGGTTATCGTGCCTTAAAATAAGTATTCAACAGGCCTCTTATTTTCTTAAAAACCCTTTAAATTCAAGTGTTTTTATTAAAATCAATGTGAGCTTCTCCCACTTTGTTCTCCCTTAACACATTCAAAAAAAAACTTGACAAGACTAATACATTAATACATTAGTACATTAATATATTAATTTCGCACTGCGGATAATAATAGAGAGAGGAAAAACAAATGAGCTATCAGAAAATAAATTTCCCCGGGTTGTTGCGGTTGCAGGTATATGAATATTTACGTGAAAAACTCAACCGTGGCGAACTCAAGCCCAAGATGATCATCCGGATCAGTGAAATATGCAAGGCCGTCAACATGAGCACCTCTCCGGTTCGCGATGCCCTGATCCATTTGCAGGCCGAAGGGTTTATCACGCTATTACCCCAGCGTGGCGTTCAGATAAATGAATTGTCTGTCAGAGATGTTACCGAGTTGTACGAAATCCTTGCAGGCATTGAATCCCATATCCTCAGATCGGTGTTTGAACGGCTGGGAAAAGGCAAGCTGTCAAAAATGAAAAAGATAAACGAGGCCATGCAAGCAGAGCATGCCAAAAACGATTATCAAAAATATTATCTCCAGAACATTGCCTTTCACGATGTTTTTATGAGCCTTTCAGAAAATCGGCATCTACTTGAATATATATCAATTTTAAAGGAACGGCTCTTTGCCTTTACCAAGCAGGATTGGATTGTTCAATGGCAGGAGTCCAATTACCATGAACACTTGAGATTAGTTGAGTTGATCGAAAAAAAAGATCGTGAAGGCGCGGCCAATTATCTCCGGGATGTTCATTGGAAGTATCACTCATCGGTGGATCGCAGTGCGGTCGTCCGCTAACCATCAACACGTTGTGAAAATTCAATTAGGAGGAATTATGAAATGCTTTCGCAGTTGGAATGTTTGGGTTAAATTTTTAGGTGCATTGTCACTGTTCTTGATCATACCCTGCCAGTGTATTGGGGCGGACACCGTCATCAGGGTGAACCTGGATGCGGCATTGAATCAACTGGATCCCATCGGAACCACATCCTATATTGTCCGCTCCCATGGTTTTATGGTGTATGATACGCTGTTTGGGCTGGATGAAGACATGAATGTAAAACCCCAGATGGTGGACACCTATACGATTTCAGATGACAGTCTTGTTTATTCATTTACGCTCCGGGACGGCCTGCATTGGCATGATGGGACATCTGTGACATCCCGAGACTGTGTTGCTTCCATAAAACGGTGGGGCTCAAAAGATGGCATGGGACAACAACTTATGGCTGCTGTGGAGAAGATGGAAATTATCAATGACAAGACATTTACAATTGTCTTGAAGCGGCCCTTCGGCATGTTGCTGCAGTCATTGGCCAAAATTACCGCAAATGTTCCGTTCATGATGAAGGAAGAGCAGGCCCTGACCTCTCCAGACGACCAGATCACAGAGGTGATCGGTTCCGGCCCCTTCCGGTTTGTGAAAGAGGCGTTTGAGCCGGGAACCAAGGCCGTTTATGTAAAAAACAAAGACTATGTGCCTCGAAATGAGCCGGCCGGCAACACGGCAGGCGGCAAGGTCGTCAATGTCGACCGGGTCGAAATTGTATGGATTCCCGACCTGAGCACCCGCACAAACGCACTGATCAGCGGCGAGATCGATTTTATTGAAGCCCCCCACCCCGACCACATCGCAAAATTAAAGGCGGCTGAAAATGTTAGGGTGGAGAAATTCGATACCCTTGGATATCAATGTGTTTTAAGACTCAACCACCTGCAGCCGCCATTTAACAATATCTTCGCCCGTCAGGCGGTATTGTGGGCCACTGATATGGAAATGGCATTGAGAGTGGTTGTGGGCAACGATCCCGACATGTACCGCAAGTGTCCTTCAATGTATCCCTGTGACACCCCCTTTGCCACGGATATCGGTTCTAAGCCGCTGATGACCCAGGATTTCGACAAGGCCAAGGCGCTGTTAAAAAAGTCGGGATACAAGGGAGAAAAGGTCATTATCTTGCATGGCACCGGAGGGAGCATCGTCAGCGCCCAGACAATGGTAACGGGACAGAATCTTCGAAAGGCTGGATTTAACGTTGAGTTGATCCCCATGGACTGGGCAACACTGTCCGCCCGGCGCAAGGTGAAGAAGCCCGCTTCCGAAGGAGGCTGGAATGCCTTCCAAACTTATTTTACCGGACCCGATTTCCTGAATCCTGCCGAGCACATGGCCATCAAAGCAGAAGGGGATAACTCATGGTTCGGTTGGCCTGAGGATAAAAAGATTCAGGAGCTTTGCAGCGCTTTTGTGGCTGAGCCTGATTTTGAGAAACAAAAAAAGATTGCCGCAGAAATCCAGGCCCGGGCCTATGAAATGGTTACCTATGTTCCTTTAGGAACCATTTACCAACCGGCTGCCTATCGGACAGAGCTCAAGGGATTGCTTAAAGGGCCGGTGTCCCTTTTCTGGAACGTTTCCAGGTAAAATCGAATAAACGCCGAATGTGGGCAGAGGTGGGATGTGTGCCTTCCTGCCTCTGCAAACCAGTTCCACTGCTTATTTATAGCCCGGGACTCGGTTGACTTGTCAAAGATGATCAAAATACATTTTAAAGCAGCGGGACACATTGAATTATGATTGGATATATTACCCGACGTATTTTATACCTGATACCGGTGGCCCTGTTTGTCTCAGTATTTGTTTTTCTCATGTTGAGAATGGCTCCCGGTGATCCGGCAGCGGTCATCGCAGGGAACAATGCAATGCCCAAAGATATCGAACGGATCAGGGTTAAGCTGGGATTGGACTTGCCGATCCATAGGCAATTTATTAAGTGGTCCGGCGGGTTGATCAAGGGTGACCTCGGCACCTCAATATACTCTGGAGTCCCGGTCAGTAAACTTATCATTTCCAAGCTTGAACCCACCTGCTGTCTGGCCGTGGCAAGCATTATCATTGCTGTTTTGGTGGCTGTTCCACTGGGGGTGATTGCTGCTGTAAAGTCAAAAACGATGATTGACTATGGGGTTATGCTGGTTGCTGTCCTGGGATTTTCAGTGCCGGTTTTTATTATCGGCTATATTCTCATTTATCTGTTTGCCTTAAAATGGCATTTGTTTCCGGTTCAGGGATTTGTCGGTATCCGTCATGGATTCGTCCCCTTTTTAAGAAGCATCACGCTGCCGAGTCTTTCACTGGGCCTGATCTATTCCGCCCTCATTGCCAGAATCACCCGGGCAAGCATGATCGAAGTGCTATCCGAGGATTATGTCCGAACAGCCAAGGCCAAAGGGCTGGGAAACATTGCCGTTGTCTGCCACCACGCCATGAAGAATGCTGCGGTACCCATTGTCACCATCATTGGCCTTGGTGTGGCTCTTTTGGTGGGCGGAGTGGTGGTTACGGAAAGTGTTTTTAATATACCAGGACTGGGGCGTTTGGTGGTCGATTCAGTTCTGGCCCGTGATTATCCAGTGATTCAGGGCGTGGTCCTTTTTTTCTCGGCAGTGTTTCTCATCATCAACCTTGCTGTGGATATTTCCTATGGCTTGTTTGATCCTCGGTTGCGGTATCGAAATGATTGATCCGATATCAATTGGACGAAATTGCCTAATGGACGAAAAAAATGGATATTAATTCAGTTTTTAGAAGATTTTTTGCATTTATGCGCCGTCATCCAACGGTGGTGGCATCGGTTTTTGTGTTGGCTTTTGCGATCGCCCTTTCTGTCAGTGCGCCATATTTCACAAAGGATCCCCTGGATATCAACCCCGTTGTCCGCTTGCAGACACCCAGCCCCGATTTTCGATTTGGCACGGACAATATGGGTCGTGATATTTTCAGTCGCACTTTGAACGGGGGGCGGGTTTCCTTGGTGGTTGGATTCGGTGTTGCGTTTTTATCATGCTTTCTCGGATTGAGCGTGGGGATTCTCTCTGGATACATAAAAGCCTTTGATGCCGTGATGATGCGGCTGATGGACGGTTTGATGGCGATCCCGGACATTCTTTTGGCCATATCCATCGTGGCCATAGCAGGCGGTAGTATCGGCAATGTTATCGTGGCCATTACCATTCCCCAGGTACCCCGGGTGGCACGGCTGATTCGCAGTATTGTGCTGTCGGTTCGCGAACGGCCCTATATTGAAGCGGCCATCTGCGTGGGTACAGGCCTTCCGAAAATGCTCGTTCGGCACATTCTTCCCAATACCGTGGCACCATTGTTGGTGCAGGGAACCTATGTCTTTGCCTCTGCCGTGATCACCGAGGCGTATCTTGGGTTTATCGGTACGGGAACGCCTCCGGAAATTCCCAGCTGGGGCAACGTCATTGCTGACGGTCGAGCCTATTTTGAAATGGCCCCTTGGATTATCCTGTTCCCCGGGATTTTTCTTACGGTGACGGTGCTGGCAGTCAATATCCTTGGTGACGGACTCCGGGATATGCTGGACCCTCAATTGTCCCGACGGATGTAACCTTTCACTTTGAATGGATGTAAGTTATGGATACCAATAGCAATACTGCTATTTTAACGGTACAAGATTTAAAGGTGCGTTTCCACACGCGAGATGCTGTTATTCATGCGGTCAACGGTATCTCATTCGACCTCCAACCCCGGGAAACCTTAGGAATTGTCGGAGAATCAGGATGCGGAAAGAGTGTCATGTCCCTGGCAATGATGGGCCTTATACCCATGCCCCCCGGGAAAATCGAATCAGGCCGGATATGCTATGACGGCAAGGATCTGTTGACACTGAGCCAGGGACAGATGCGCCGAATTCGGGGCAATGACCTGGCGATGATTTTTCAGGAGCCAATGACCTCACTCAATCCGGTACTCACCATCGGCCAACAGATCGTGGAAGTGATTAAACTTCACCAGGGCCTGTCCATGAAGGCGGCCAAGGAAAAGGCGGTGGAATACCTGAATCTTGTTCGGATTCCCGAAGCAACCCGACGTCTGGGCCAATATCCCCATGAAATGTCCGGCGGGATGCGCCAGCGGGCCATGATTGCCATGGCACTTTCCTGCGAACCGAAGATTCTCATTGCCGATGAGCCGACCACCGCCATTGATGTCACGATTCAAGCGCAGATTTTAAGCCTCATTGCCCAGTTGAAGAAACAGATCGATACAGCCATTATCATGATCACCCATGATCTTGGGGTTGTGGCTGAAATGGCTGACCGGGTTATTGTCATGTATGCCGGTTTTAAGGTGGAAGAGGCACCGGTGCACAACCTGTTTTCTTCCCCTCTGCACCCATACACAAAAGGCCTACTGGCATCGGTGCCCCGGATCGACACCCCCTTGACCAAGGACGGTCAAAATGCCAGGCTCAATGAGATTCCAGGAAGCGTCCCCTCACTCAAACAACCGCTAACCGGATGTGCATTTGCACCGCGATGCAAGTGTGTGTTGGATCGCTGTAAAATAAAAATTCCACCCCTGGTGGAAGCCGTTCCAGGGCATTTGGTTGCGTGCTGGCGGGTATCAGTGGAGTAATATTTTCAATGAATGAGATCAATTCAAATGAACATGGCGGAACACCGGTGCTTACGGTGGTTGACCTGAAAAAACATTTCCCGGTCAAGATGGGAAAGCAAATTTTCGGACGCACCGGGTATATTAATGCGGTGGATGGATTGTCTTTTTCCATTGGCCGTGGGGAAACCCTGGGATTGGTTGGGGAGAGCGGGTGCGGTAAAACCACAGTGGGCAAAATGGTGGTGCGCCTGTTAGACCCCACCTCCGGAAGGGTCCTGGTCAACGGCAGAGACATCACCTCCTTGAAAAGATCTGAATTGCACGGGGTTCGCCGCCAGGTTCAGATGGTTTTCCAGGATCCCTACTCATCCATCAACCCCCGGATGAGAGCTGGGGACATTGTGGGTGAGCCCGTGGACAATTACCGTATGGCCGGCGGAAAAATACGCACGGATCTGATCCGATCCTTGTTCCGCCGTGTTGGACTGCATCAGGAACATATGGACCGGTATCCCCATGAATTTTCCGGCGGGCAACGTCAGCGTCTGGGCATTGCCAGGGCATTGGCCCTGCGACCTTCTCTCATCGTCGCTGATGAGGCGGTCTCTGCCTTGGACGTGTCGGTCCAGGCCCAAATCATCAACCTGCTGACAGATCTGCAGAGAGATTATCACCTTTCCTACCTGTTTATCTCCCATGATATGGCCGTGGTCAAGCATATCAGCCACCGGATAGCCGTTATGTATTTAGGACAGATCATGGAACTCAGCAGCACGGAGGCCTTATTTTCAGACCCATTGCATCCCTACACCGAAACATTGCTCTCTGCCATTCCCATACCGGACCCCAACATCACAAAAGAGCGCAATATCGTGGAGGGTGATATCCCCAGCCCCCTTCACCTGCCCCCGGGCTGTCGTTTCCACACGCGCTGTCCCTATGTTCAACCGCAGTGTCGTTTGGAAAAACCCGATTTTTACCAGGTACGACCCGATCACTGGGTGGCGTGCCATCTACGGAAATAGGTATTTTCAGCAGGCTGTCGGGATGGCTCTTCTTTCCCGATTTTATTACAGACAACTATGGTGCGCACACCTATTTATATGTGGCGTGGAAAACACGCGGCTCAGCAAGGAGAAAAATTGTATGGCCTTTCGGGTATTATCGGCTGAACTCAGCCAGGAAACCAATACGTTTAATATAAGACCCACCACCATCGAAATGTGGCGAGCGCGACGCTGTTACCAGGGTGCCGATGAGATCGGAGTGATGGCCGGGACCCAGAGTGAGATTGGCGCGCACATCGAAGCTGCACAACGTTACGGATGGTCCATGGTCCAACCGCTGGCAGCTGAAGCCACACCCGGCGGGAAAACTTCGGCGGCTGCCTGGGAATTTCTCAGTACAACCGTGCTGGCGGCATGCGACCCGGGGTCGCTGGATGGGGTCATCCTTGCTTTGCATGGGGCCATGGTCACAGAGGACCAGGATGATGCCGAGGGAAATCTGCTGATGCGTCTGCGTGAAAAGATCGGGCCGGCGGTTCCCATTGCGATAACACTGGATCTTCATGGCAATGTCAGCGATCTTATGGCAATGCATGCCGACATCATTCTTGCCTACCGCACCTATCCCCACATAGATCAGTTCCAGGTGGCCACCCAGGCGGCAGATTTGTTACAGCAGGCAATGGTGGGGCGAATTCATCCCCATAGTCTTGTGGTAAGGGGTCCTTTGCTTGAAGGGTGCAATTATGGCCGCACCGAGGGGGGGCCCATGGTGCGGCTGCTTGAAATGGCAGCCCAGTATACCAAAAACGAGCCAAAGATCCTTGCCGTATCCATCTGCGCCGGATTTCCGTGGGCAGACACGCCCATGACCGGTCCTTCGGTGACAGTGACGGTTGACGGAGAGTATCCTTATCAACGGCAGATTGCCCAGCAGCTCATGGATGAAATCTGGGCCATGCGTAAGGAACAGACAGTGCCGATTTTCACCCTTGGAGAGGTCATGGCTGCCGCCCGAAATCTTAAGGGGGATATGGCAGGCGGACCATTGGTGCTTGCCGATTATAGTGATAATCCAGGCTCCGGCGGGTATGGCGATGGGGTTCGCCTCTTGGAAGCCATGATCCGGGCGGACCTTCAAAATGCCTGTTTCGGATGCATTTGTGACCCAGCTGCGGTGAATACCTGTGTTGATGCGGGGCTGGGAGCCATGGTGACCATGGATTTGGGTGCCAAGATTTCTCCCGACGAATATGGTCCGCCATTGTCTGTCACGGGCAAGGTCGTTCATCTGAGCGACGGCCGGTATAACGCCAGCGGCCCCATGTCAATCGGGGTGCCTTACAGTCTGGGGCCGACGGCTGTATTGGCCATCGGAGGGGTGCGAGCCATCATCACTACCAATAATATCCAGGTGTCAGACCTTCAGGTTTTTCAGAAACAGGGAATAGATCCTGTTACCTGTTCAGTGATCGCTTTGAAATCCTGGCATCACTTCCGGGCCGCCTTCGAACCCATTGCAAGCCGGGTGGTGCTTTGCGATAGTGGTGCCCTGGTCCAGATGGATCTTCGCCGGTATACCTACAAGCAAGTCCGTCGTCCGGTCTTTCCTCTGGATTTGCATTGATACAGAAAAAAGAGTATTCATGGGGCCGTGGAGACAAAAAAGAAGGCATTGGAATTTCTGTAAAATGATGGAAGTATTTCAACCAGGTGGATACTTTTAAAATCTGATTTTTTAAGCATTGCCATGTCTTGGGGATACCATCCGGCCAATTCGATTGCAAAGCGGGTTGCTAAAGGAATCAGGACCTTTCCTGAAGAAAGTTAATGTCATAAATGACCCGGCCGTTTAAGGCCGGGTCGAATCAATAGTTAATTCAGCCTACATATTGATATTTTATAGATAAAAACGTTCATCTTTTGAAAGCTCAATTGCAAGTATCCTTTCCCGCTCAGATGGAATTCAAAACATCATGTTCAACAAAGCCGGTAAGCAAAGGATATATGGACAGTTATCAAATACATTTTAACTCTGACCCCAAACTGAGTGAACAATTAAACAAGAAAATCCACTGGTTCAACAGTTCAAAAATCGGAAAATATGATTATCACCCCCTTTCTATAACGGCTATGGATAATGATGATAATATTATTGGTAGCATAATCGGCCAGACTGGTCTTGATTGGTTGTATATTGAAGTTTTGTGGGTAGATGAGAGAAACAGAAAAACCGGAATAGGTTCTGATCTACTGGTTAGTGCAGAAAAAGAAGCAAAAAACCGTTTTTGCAGAGGTTCATATCTTTATACTTACAGTTTCCAAAATCCGGGTTTTTACGAAAGGATGGGATATTCCAAATTTGGAGAATTGCCTGATTTTCCTCCAGGTCATATAAAATTCTTTATGAAAAAACATTTCACAGAGTGACTTATTTAATCTCGTGAGGATGGGCAACATGGAACCAATTCCCAGCTTTTGCTGTGGGACGTTTTTCACTCCCAAAAACAAAAAATATGAAACAATACGACCGCATTTGCTGATACTTTTTTGTTGGTCACAATGCCCTTATATTGATATTCCCGACAGACCGGTTTAAAGAAATCCAACTGAATGGGGCCTTTTTGTGTTTTTTTTTGCTTTCTTCCTGGTGAATACAAATCGGTATTCATCCTTCCATGATTTTGGTTTCCACTGGGTTTCAAAACAAGACCAAGTTTCATTAATGGTAGACCATGAGTCACATGCCTCAATCATGCTTTTGAGTTCTGTAAATCTGGAAAAAGGTACAGACGCTATAAATTGTATTCGCCAGTCGGACATCAAAGAATGATCTCTTGATTGACGAAAGCTGCATTCATACGGAATTCAATTATGGTTCCGGGTAGTTCCGATTTGATTTTGTCAAAACAATTTATCATGAAATCTGGTGCTCCATTGGAATCATGAACATTGCCTGGTCGATGGTGCATGTCAAAAAACTGGCCAGTCTGGGAAATGGTACAAAAAAGAGGAGAATAACTCCTGGCTCCTTTTTCTTTTTGTTGAAGCCAATGGCAGAACATTCGGCATGGCCTTTGGTAGATAGCATAGAGCCATCAAAATCCAGGCTTAGCCTGGGAAATTGTTCCCGTTATAATCTGTCCACAACATCCGCCCACAACAAAATTTCTGGATAAATATTGAATATTATTAATATTTTTATCACCCAATTGACTCAACCCTTTTGAGATAGTCGAAACATCAGGAAATTTTTTTAATCCCATCAGGCGCAGTACCATGAGATCATCTTCGTAATATTTGACTTCTCGTAGTCTTTTAAATCCCAGAATCAGATGGTGCCCAAATATCTGAAGGAGATCAGAAAGCTAAAGACAAACAAAAACTATTAGCAACGGCCCCTTTTTTGCATAGATTCCATTTTATCAGTATCTTAATTCATAAAACGGAGGTATGATGCAAATCTCTCAAGCTTCAAATACGGCCATCACCCGTTATTACGGCACATTGCCACCTTCCACCGCTAATAAATCCTCTTTGGGCAGCCCGAATCAGGACAGAGTAAGCCTTTCCCATGAGGGGAAAAAACTGCAGGAAAATTCTGCCCTGAGCCTTGCAAATCTTATGGAAAATTTCATGGACGGTGCGGGAAAAGACGGAAAAATAACCCTTGATGAGATGAAAGCCTTTGCCGAGAAAAAATACAAAGTCGCGGATGGGGCTTTCAAGCAGGTGCTTTCCGATCTTGGCATTACCGATTCAGCCAGCATAAAAGTCAATATAGACAAGAAAGGACAAATTAATGTCTCCTCCAACCTCTCCAAGCAAGACAATGACCGGCTCCAAACAGCCCTGAACGACTCCCAGACATTTTCCCAGGCCTTCCGTGCTGCCGCATCTACCAAGGAAACCATCGCAGCCTCAGAGCGCTACCTGGAGTTTGCCACAGCCTATGCCCAAGATCCCGAGGCAGCAGTGGCCAGATACGGTATCGGAAGTAAGCGTCCTGCGGGTCAGGCCTTTATCACGTATAGCGAGGGAGCATCTTCCCTGGAATATGAGACCCTTTTGTCCATGTTCTGATTCGCGAAGATCATAATAAAAGGAGGTCAGGATATGCAGATCCCTTCTCATTTTCAACAGTCATACAACGCATCATATTTTGAAGAAAACGCCAGGGCACTTATAGGAAACAATCGAGAATAAAAACAAAGCACCTAACCAGCAAAATGCACGCAGGAAAGCCGGTGATTTTGAAAAATTATGCATCCGATTTGCCAGTTGGTTGGTTGCTTGGCACATATTCTACACTACTTTGATGGGATTTACCCTAAAACAAGGAGTTTTCATTGAATATTTCGAATGTAGGGCAAAACTTGCCGGCCTCAAGCGTGCAAAGCGGCAAAAATGTTCCACACCAAACTATTTTCAACCCTGTTTCCACTGAGAAGCCAAGCATTTTATATCAAACCATCGATATGAGAATATGGTTTAACAGTGAGTTGTACATAACCAGGGCAAGTTCTCAATAAGTCTGGGGGAAAACGGCAAGAGACCGTGAAATCAAGTCACAGCTCAACAGCCAATTGCAACGCTTTAATGGTGATGATATCAGAGAGATCAGAAATTTCATTTGCGCCGGACGATCGATCTTTGAGGTATTCCCAAAAAGAGATTTTGAGCTTGCGGCAAGTTTTTTCAAATTTGTGAACGTATCTCGGCATTGATATGCAAGGATA